>NZ_JBHVVI010000039.1:0-70561 GCF_042883685.1 Kitasatospora sp. NPDC058190 | reverse complement strand
CCGGAAGAAGCCCTCGACTGCGCGGGCGACCTCTACCTCAGTGGACTGGCCATCTAATCAACACCCCTCCACGAACTTCCGCGGAGCAGCACTAGCTGCCGACGAAGGCGGCGAGCAGCAGCCAGACCACCGGGGCGGTCGGCAGGAGCGAGTCCAGCCGGTCCATGATGCCGCCGTGGCCGGGCAGCAGCGTGCCCATGTCCTTGATCCCGAGGTCGCGCTTGATCATCGACTCGCCCAGGTCCCCCAGGGTCGCGGTGACCGCCGCGCAGCCGCCCAGGATCAGGCCCTGCCACCAGCTGCCGCCGTCGATGATCAGCTGCATCAGCAGGGCGCCCGCCAGCATCGACAGGCCGATGCCGCCGGCCAGGCCCTCGCGGGTCTTGCCGGGGCTGATCGTCGGAGCCAGCTTGTTCTTGCCGAACTTGTAGCCCACGGCGTAGGCGCCGGTGTCACTGCAGATCGTGACGATCAGGAAGAGCACGATCCGCTGGGGGCCGTCGTCGGCCGCCAGCATCATCGCCACGAAGGTGGCCAGGAACGGCACGTAGAAGGCGGTGAACACACCCGCCGTTATGTCCCGCAGGTAGTTCTCCGGCGGTGCGGCCATCCGCCAGACCATCACCGCCAGCCCGGTCAGCGCCAGCGAGGCGGCGGCCCACTCGACCCCGGCCCAGTAGCCGGTGGCGACCATCGCGACGCCGCCCACCACCAGCGGGACCAGCGGCGCCTTGATCTGCTTGCGCTCGGCGAGCCGGGACGTCAGCTCCCAGCTGCCGACCGCCACCGCGGCCATCACGACCACCAGGAACAGCGCCTTGACCACGAACAGCGAGGCGACGATCACCGCGCCGAGGCCCACCCCCACGCCTATGGCGGCCTGGAGGTTACGGCCACCGCGCTGCTTGCGCGGCTCCGGTTGCGGGGCGGGCTGGGCGGCCACGGGTGTCTCCTGCCCTGGGTGGGACGACGGCACGAAGTGGGGCTGCCCGGCCGCCTGGTGGCGCTGCGGCGGCGCGGGATGCACCGGAGCCCCCGGGTACGGCTGGGCGCCGGGGCCGGGGGCGGGGGTGACGTCGTCGGTTATCGCGCGCAGCACGACCGTCTCCGTCACGCCCGGCGGCGCCGTCTCGGGCTGCCCGTCCCGGAACAACGGGCCGCCGCTCAGCCGGCCGGCCTCCCGGGCCGGGCCCGCGCCGGGGTCGGCCGGCTGGCCGGGGACCGCCGGCTGACCGTACGCCGCGTGCTGACCGGGGGTCGCCCGCCCGGGGTGCGGTGCCGGCCGGCCCTGGGCGGGGCCGTGGCCGGGCACACCGGGGTGCGGGCCGGGATCGGCCGGTACGGGAGGCATGACCTGAGTGTCCTCCGCGTCTCCGCCCCAGTACACCGGAGGCTGCTGCGACTGATCCGAACGGAGGGCGGGGCCACCCGGGACAGCGCCCGGCCCGCCCTGGTGGGCGGCCTGGCCGGGATGTGCCTGGGCGGGGTGCCCGGGGACGGCGGGTCCCGGAGCGGCATGCCCCGGAACGGGCTGTCCCTGGACGGGCTGTCCCTGGACCGGCGCCGGGTGCTCGCCGTACCCCGGCGTCGGCTGGGCCGACGGCCGGGGTGCCTGCGGCTGCGGCGCCGGGCGGTAGGGCTGGAACTGCTGGTCGGACGGGCCCCAGTAGCCAGGGGCGTCAGGGGCGTCGTTCATCAGACCTCGAGCAGCTCGGATTCCTTGTGCTTCAGCAGCACGTCGACCTGGGCCACGTACTTGGCCGTGAGGTCGTCGAGCTCCTTCTCGGCGCGGCGGCCGTCGTCCTCGCCGACCTCGCCGTCCTTCACCAGCTTGTCGATGGCGTCCTTGGCCTTGCGGCGCACCGAACGGATCGAGACCTTGGCGTCCTCGCCCTTGGTACGGGCGATCTTGATGAACTCCCGGCGGCGCTCCTCGGTGAGCTCGGGCAGCACCACTCGGATGATGGAGCCGTCGTTCGACGGGTTGACGCCCAGGTCGGAGTCGCGGATCGCCTGCTCGATGGCCTTCAGCGCGGTCTTGTCGAACGGCGAGACGACCGCCATCCGGGGCTCCGGCACCGAGAACGAGGCCAGCTGGTTGATCGGCGTCACGGCGCCGTAGTACTCGGCGACGATCTTGGCGAACATCGCCGGGTGGGCACGGCCGGTTCGGATGGCCGCAAGGTCGTCCTTGGCGACGTTGACGGCCTTCTCCATCTTCTCCTCGGCCTCGAGGATGATCTCGTCGATCACTGTGGTCTCCCTGTCCGGTTCATCTGCTGTTGTCCCGACCGGTGTCGGCATCGGGGCCGGTCGCGGCGGACGCCGTCCCGTACGGCTGGTTGCTGCTCAGGCCCGGACGGAATCCTGGCTGATGAGTGTGCCGATCTTCTCACTCTTCACCGCACGCGCGATATTGCCCTCCGCCAGCAGTTCGAAGACCAGCATCGGGAGGTTGTTGTCCTTGCACAGCGTGATCGCGGTGAGGTCGGCGACCTTGAGGTCGCGCGCGATGACCTCGGAGTACTCCAGCGCGTCGAACTTCACCGCGTCCGGGTTGGTCCGCGGGTCGGAGTCGTAGACGCCGTCCACGCCGTTCTTGCCCATCAGCAGGACGTCGGCGTGGATCTCCAGGGCGCGCTGGACGGCCGTGGTGTCGGTCGAGAAGTACGGCATGCCCATACCGGCACCGAAGATCACCACACGGCCCTTCTCCAGGTGCCGGACGGCCCGCAGCGGCAGGTACGGCTCGGCCACCTGGCCCATGGTGATGGCGGTCTGGACCCGGGTCTCGATGCCCTCCTTGACCAGGAAGTCCTGCAGCGCCAGGCAGTTCATCACGGTGCCGAGCATGCCCATGTAGTCCGAACGGGCCCGGTCCATCCCGCGGACCTGCAGCTCGGCGCCCCGGAAGAAGTTGCCGCCGCCGATGACCACCGCGACCTCGGTACCGGCGCGGACGACCGTGGCGATCTCCCGGGCGATCGCGTGCACGACGTCCGGGTCGACGCCGAGCCCGCCGCCACCGGCGAAGGCTTCACCGGACAGCTTGAGCAGCACCCGGCGGCGCGAGCCCGCCTTGGGGTCCTGCGCGGTCTCCTGCGTCTCCTGCATGGACTTCTCCTTTTTGCACCTGCTGGCTCACAGGCCTGGGTGTGCGGATACCCGGCCTGCGCGTACACGCGAGGAGGCCACTGCCGCGGGAACCGGTTCGGTGTCCTGCACGGCAATGGCCTCCTCGTCGTTCATGGTGCCGAAGCGGCCCGCCCATGGACGGTTGGCGCTGGGTGAGCCCGTTCGGCGTTCCGCCCGCCCTGGTCAGCGGGCGGGGGCGGTTCCCAGCCTAAAGGGGGCTGGGACCAGGTGGAACGTGGCTCAGGCGCCGACGCGGAAGCGGGCGAAGCGCTTGAGGGCGACGCCGTTCTCCTCGAGGACCTTGGCGACGGTCTTCTTGTTGTCCTTCGCGAAGGCCTGCTCCAGGACGGAGTTCTCCTTCACGAAGCCGGTGACGCGACCCTCGACGATCTTCGGCAGGGCGGCCTCCGGCTTGCCCTCCTCGCGAGCGGTGGCCTCGGCGACGCGGCGCTCGTTCTCGAGCTCCTCGGCCGGGATGTCCTCACGGGAGAGGAACTTCGGCGCGAACGCGGCGATGTGCTGCGCGACGTCCTTGGCGACCTCGGCGTTCTCCTTGTCCAGCTCGACCAGGACGCCGACGGCCGGCGGCAGGTCGGGGCTGGTCTTGTGCAGGTAGACCGCGACGAAGCCGTCACCGTCGAACTGGGCGAAGCGACGGAAGACGATCTTCTCGCCCAGGGTCGCGTTGGCCTCGTCCACGAACTGCTGGACGGTCTTGCCGGCCTCGATCTCGGAAGCCAGGGCGGCGTCCAGGTCGGCCGGGGCGGTCTTGGCGACGTGGGCGGCGATCGCGTCGGCGACCTGGACGAAGTTGTCACCCTTGGCGACGAAGTCGGTCTCGCAGTTCAGCTCGACCAGAACGCCGGACTTCTTGTCCTCGGCGATCAGCGCGGCGACGGCGCCGTTGGAGGCGTCACGGCCCTCGCGCTTGGCAACACCCTTCTGGCCCTTGATGCGCAGGAGCTCGACGGCCTTCTCGACGTTGCCCTCGGCCTCGTCCAGGGCCTTCTTGCAGTCCATCATGCCGGCGCCGGTGAGCTCACGGAGCTTCTTGACGTCCGCGGCGGTGAAGTTCGCCATGGTGTGAATCTCTTCTCGCGTCTCGCGTGTCTGCGTGGGGATGCGCCGGGACCGATGGTTCGGCCCCGGCGCGGGAGAGAGGGGTACCTACCGGTGTCGCACCGGCGGGCACCCCTCACCCTTGGTGCGTCAGGCCTGCTCGGCCGGAGCCTCAGCGGCCGGAGCCTCGGCGGCGGCCGGAGCCTCGGCGGCGGCGGGGGCCTCCTCGGCCTTCTTCTCGCCCTCGATGAGGTCCTTCTCCCAGTCGGCCAGCGGCTGGTCGGCACCCGGCTCGGCCTTGGCGTCGCCCTTGGCGACACCGGCGCGGGCCTTCAGGCCCTCGGCCACGGCGTCGGCGATCACGCGGGTCAGCAGGGTGACGGAGCGGATCGCGTCGTCGTTGCCCGGGATCTTGTAGTCGACCTCGTCCGGGTCACAGTTGGTGTCGAGGATGGCGACGACCGGGATGTTGAGCTTGCGGGCCTCGCCGACCGCGATGTGCTCCTTCTTGGTGTCCACGATCCAGACAGCGCTGGGAACGCGCTGCATGTCGCGGATACCGCCGAGGGTCTTCTCCAGCTTGTCGTGCTCGCGCTGGAGGACCAGGAGCTCCTTCTTGGTCAGGCCGGAGCCGGCCACGTCCGAGAAGTCCAGCTCGCCGAGCTCCTTCAGGCGCTGCAGACGCTTGTAGACGGTCGAGAAGTTGGTCAGCATGCCGCCGAGCCAGCGCTGGTTCACGTAGGGCATGCCCACGCGGGTGGCCTGCTCGGCGATGGCCTCCTGGGCCTGCTTCTTCGTACCGACGAAGAGGACGCTGCCGCCGTGGGCAACGGTCTCCTTGATGAACTCGAAGGCGCGGTCGATGTAGTTCAGCGACTGCAGCAGGTCGATGATGTAGATGCCGTTGCGCTCGGTGATGATGAAGCGCTTCATCTTCGGGTTCCAGCGGCGGGTCTGGTGACCGAAGTGGACGCCGCTCTCCAGCAGCTCCCGCATCGTGACGACGGCCATTGCCGTGCTCCTCAGGTGTTACGGCCCGGCTGCGGCGTTCCCGTGAGGTTTTCCCGTCGGGCAACCGCCTGCGGCCAGGTCAGGCTCGGTTTTGTCCGTGGCGGCCAGGTGACAGCCACGCCTGACGCCCCGATCGTGCCGAGCCGCTTACCCGCCCGGTCCGGGGACCGGTCGGGCTCGGCGGACCGAGCGGCACTCGCACCTGGCGGGGCCGCGGAAGAACCGCGTCCGACCACCGGTGGCGGGGCGTGCGAAGTCGACCCGGTGGACCGGGTCGCGTGTGAAGTGTACGGGAAGCGCCGAGGGGCGAGCGACTTCGCGAGCGACGGAGGGCCCGGGAGAGGCCTGGGAACGGCTGCGACCGGCGGGTCCTCAGCGGCGGGTCCGCACCGGCGGGAGAGCAGTGCGGGCCGGGTGCGCTCCGGTCGGCTGCCTGCCCCCGGTTCCGTGCTCGCATGCCGTTTGTACACCGGATGGCGGCGCCCGTACACCCGTTGGGGGGACGGCGGTCGGGGGCGGGGGCGGTTTGTCCACAGGAATCCGAAACGGGGTGGTGTGGGGGCGGAGGTGGGATCAGCCTCGGGGCATGACTGGGCTCAGTGGGGTTCGAGGGGTGTCCGCCGCGTTCACCGTGCTTGCCGTGTTCGGCGGGGTGGTACTGGTGCTGGCCGTGGTGGCGGCACTGGTACTCGGGTGGCCGGGTGGTGTGGGGGCGGCGGCCGCCACGCCCGGGGCGGCCAGCCCGGATGTCGTGGCCGGCCACGGTGCGGAGGCTCGGGCCTGGCCGACGGGCGGGCCCAGTGGGGTGCTGGGGCGGTTCGAGCCGCCGGCGAAGCCCTGGGCGGCCGGGCACCGGGGAGTGGACCTCGCCGCCGTGCCCGGGGCGGAGGTGCGGGCCGCGGCCGACGGGGTGGTCGCGTTCTCCGGGCTGGTGGCCGGGCGGCCGGTGCTGACCGTCACCCACCCGGGCTCGGGGACTCCGCCGCTACGGACCACCTACCTGCCCGTCACCGGCACCGTCCCGGTCGGCACCGCGGTGGCCGCCGGGCAGGTCATCGGGCAGCTCGCCCCGGGTGGGCGGCACTGCGGTGCACGGGACTGCCTGCACTGGGGGCTGCTGCGCGGCAGCCGCTACCTCGATCCGCTGGCCCTGCTCGGCGTCGGCGCGGCGCGACTGCTGCCGCTGGGCGGGGCCGGGCGGGCGGATGGCTCCGGGTTGCACGGGCCCGCTGCGGGCGGCCCCGTCGTGGGTGGGGGCCCTGTCGTGGGTGGGGGCCCCGTCGTGGGTGGCGGCTCAGGCGCGGCCGGTGGCTCAGGCGCGGGCGAGACCGTGCAGCGCCAAGGCGACGGCGGCGTCGGCGATCGCCTCGGGGGTCTCGGCCTGGCGGCCCGCGCGGTCCCCGGCCGCCAACTGCTCGGCCCGGCGGACGGCCGCCTCCACGACCCCCTGGAGCAGCGCCGCGGCAAGCCGGGGCTGCTCGTGGCCGAGGTCCTCCAGCGCCTGGACGACCGGGCCGACCAGTCGACCGTGCGCCGCCCGGATGCGCTCGCGCGCGGCCTCGTCGAGCTCCAGCGCCGAGATCGCCACGACCGCGCGGTGCCTCGGGTCGGCGGCCAGCGCCAGCTGGCCCCGGACATACGCCTCGATCCGCTCGGCCGCGGTGTCGCAGCTCTCCATCCCGGCCTCGATCTCGGCCGCCCAGAGCGGGAAGTCCACCTCGCAGAGCGCCTCGACCACGGCGGCGCGGGAGCGGAAGTACTCGTAGACCGAGGAGCGCGCCAGCCCGGTGCGCGCCGCGAGCGCGGGAAAGGTCAGGGCCTCCATGCCGCCCTCGGTGAGCAGGGTGCGGGCAGCGTCGAGGAGGGCTGCCCGCTGCAGCTGGCGATGCTCGGCCACCGTGGCCGCTCGGATCTTCGGCACGCCCCCACTGTACGGAGCCATACCTGCGGCCGATACGGTGCCGCGCGTTCGGACGAGGTGCCGACCCGCCGGGTGGATCCGCCGTGCGCTACCGAACGTCCGAGAGCTTGGCGCGCAGCTGGAGGACGGACTTGGTGTGGATCTGGCTCACCCGGCTCTCCGTCACCCCCAGCACCTGTCCGATCTCGGCGAGGGTGAGTCCCTCGTAGTAGTAGAGGGTCACCACGGTCTTCTCCCGCTCGGGGAGGGTGTTGACCGCCTGGGCCAGCAGCCTGCGCAGCTCGCGGTCCTCGGCCACCTCGACCGGGTCGTCCGCGCCGTGGTCCTCCAGGGTGTCCATCAGGCTCAGTCGGTCACCGCCCTCGCCGACCGGGTGCAGCAGCTCGTCCAGGGCCACCACGTTGGCGAGCGACAGCTGGCTGAAGATCGCGTGTAGGTCCTCGATCGCGATGCCCATCTCGGCCGCGACCTCGGGATCGTGCGGCGTCCGGCGCAGCCGGGCCTCCAGCGTCGCGTACGTCCGTTCGACGGCCTTCGCCTTCTGCCGCACGGAGCGGGGGATCCAGTCGAGGGCGCGCAGTTCGTCGATGATCGCGCCGCGAATGCGGCTGATCGCGTAGGTCTCGAACTTGATGGCGCGGTCGATGTCGAACTTCTCGATCGCGTCGATCAGCCCGAAGACCCCGGAGGAGACGAAGTCGGCCTGCTCGACATTGGAGGGCAGGCCGACCCCGACCCGGCCCGCGACGTACTTGACGAGTGGTGAGTAGTGCAGGATCAGCTGCTCGCGCAGTCGCTGATCGCCGGTCTCCTTGTAGCAGCGCCAGAGCTCTTCGAGCGCGCTGCGCCCCGGGGTGCCGGGCGGGGAGGCGGCGCCCGGCGGGGAGGTGGCGTCCGGGGTGGGGGCGCTGCCGGGCGGGCGGGGCGCGCGGTCGGCGATCGCGCCGCTTGGCGCGCCCTCTTCACCGGCCGCCCTGTTTACGTGGGCCGGTTCGGTGTCGCGGGCCGCGTCCGCGGGCTGGCCTGGCACCACCGTCGGCCGGCCGCCCTGGCGCGACAGTCCTCCCATCGTCCCCGCCGACTTGGACGGGAACTCGGTCGCCGGTCGCCGCTCGGTCCGCGGCCCTCCCGAGGACCGAGCGCCACCGGTCACTCTGTGTCCGGGAATGTGTGTGGGCATACGTTGGTCTGCGCCGTTCTGCCGAGTCATGTGCTGATAGGGAAGGCAGGTGGAGCGTAGCGTGACCAACTCACTGCAAAGCGCTACCGCCACTCGGTGGTCCCCCGATCCGGTGGCGTTCGCCCACCGGATCCGGCCACACGAGCGGAAGAACCGGATCAGCAGGTCAGCCGGGCCGTCCCGGCGCGCCCTCCCCAGGCGCACGTGCGTTCTCCTTCCCGACGGTCACCCCCTTCTCCGCACCACACGCCAGTGCGCACCGTGCCGCTCCACGAAACCGAGCGAGGTCAACTCGTAGAGCCGCTGAAGGACTTCGTCCGGCGAGAGCCCGGACTGACGGGCCAGCCGCTCGACCGGGGCACCCTCCGCCGTGGCCGGGACGGCCTCCAGCACCCTGGCCACCGCGGGCTCCAGCAGGTCCCGTGGCAGCACCGGACCACTGCGCTGCGGCGCCAGGTCCTCCCCGATCGCCCCGATCAGCTCGGTGATCTCGGCCGCGTCGGTGACCAGGGTGGCGCTGCCGCTGCGAATCAGGGCGTGCACCCCGGCGGAGAGCTCCGAGGTGACCGGGCCGGCCACGCCCATGGTGTGGCGGTTGAGGTCCCGCGCCCGTCTGGCCGTACTGAGAGCTCCGCTGCGCACGGCCGCCTCGACCACCACGGTGCCCCGGGTGAGCGCCGCGATGACCCGGTTGCGGAGCACGAAGCGGAACCGGGTCGGGTGCTCCCCCGGCGGGAGTTCGCTGACCAGCAGCCCCTGGACGCCGATCCGCCGGATCAGTTCGGCGTTCCCCTTCGGGTAGGCCACGTCGACCCCGCAGGCGAGCACGGCGATCGTCATCCCATCGACGGCGAGCGCCCCTCGGT
Source organism: Kitasatospora sp. NPDC058190 (assembly GCF_042883685.1). Classification (NCBI taxonomy): domain Bacteria; kingdom Bacillati; phylum Actinomycetota; class Actinomycetes; order Kitasatosporales; family Streptomycetaceae; genus Kitasatospora; species Kitasatospora sp. NPDC058190. Next base: position 61,389 of record NZ_JBHVVI010000039.1, on the reverse strand, counting down.
GGGCGGCCGCGTCGATCCCGTAGGCGGCTCCGGAGACCACCACCCACCCGCGCTCCGCCAGCTGGGCCGACAGCTCCCCCGCGACGTGGGCGCCGTAGGCCGTGCAGGCCCGGGAGCCCACCACCGCCACCGAGCGCAGGGCGAGCAGCCGCAGTGATCCGGTGCCGCTGGTCCACAGCCCGATCGGGCGTCCGTCGCCGAGGTCGTCCAGTTGACTGGGCCATTCCGTGTCCCCCGGAATGATGAAGCGTCCACCGACGGCTCGTACTCGTTTCAGGTCGCCCACCGGGTCGAGGCCAGGCAGTCGAGCCTGGTAGGCGGCCAGCCGGGCCGCGTCCAGCCCGGGGTGGTCGGGGACGGTACCCGCCCGGATCGCCCGCACCACCTCCACGGCGGAGAGCTGGCCGAGCCAGCGGCCGACCACCGCGTCCCCCGGTTCGCTCAGCCGGTTGAGCAGGACGCGGGCGAGACGCTCCGGCTCGGGGACGGCAGTGGCGTCGGGCTCCGCCACGGTGCTGGCCGCGGCTGCGGTGTCCAGCGCGGCTCCGGCCTCCGGCGCTGCCACGGTCTCCGGCACGGCTCCGTTGCCGGCCTTGGCCGTGCGGGGTACTTGAGGGGTCCTCAACAGCCGGTTCATGCCGTGCCCTCCTCCTTCGCCGAGGGTTGCTCCCGCTCCTGCGGCCAGTCGTCGTCCGGGCCGCTCCGGCGCTGGGCCGGGATGCCCCGGAGCCGGCCGAAGGGGCGTTCGGTCAGCGGCAGGCCCTGCTCGACCCCGGTGCGCATGACCAGGGCGGTGCGCACGTCCCGCTGGTCCGGCCGGTCGCGGCCGGCCAGATCGGCGACCGTCCAGGCGACCCGGAGCACCCGGTCCAGGCCCCGGGCGGTCAGCAGGCCGCGCTCCAACTGGCGCGCGGCATCGTTGAGTGCGCCGGGCGCGAGCTGCCAGCGGGTGCGCAGTTCATGGCCCGGCACCTCCGCGTTGGTCCGCCACGGGGTGTGCTCCAGCCGGGCCGCCGCCCGCTCCCGCGCGGCCAGCACCCGGGCCGCGACGGTCTCGGTGCTCTCCGCCGTGACGTCCCGTTCCATCAGCTCGACCCTGGTCACCGGGGCGACCTGGACCTGGAGGTCGACCCGGTCCAACAGCGGGCCGGAGAGCCGCCCTTGGTACCTGCTGACCATCGCGGGCGTGCACTCGCAGCCCTCGCCCCGCCGTGAATACCGGCCGCACGGGCAGGGGTTGGCGGCCAGGCAGAGGAGGAACCGGGCCGGGAGCCGGAGCGATCCGGCCGAGCGGGCGATCACCACCTCACCCGACTCCAGCGGCTGGCGCAGCGCGTCGAGCACCCGCACCGGGAACTCCGGTGCCTCGTCCAGAAAGAGCACGCCCCGATGCGCCAGTGAGACCGCCCCCGGTCTCGGCAGGCCGCTGCCGCCGCCGACGATCGCGGGCATCGTGGTGGAGTGGTGCGGGGCGCAGTAAGGCGCGGTGTCGATCAGTGGACGCCCGGCCGGGAGCAGGCCCGCCACCGAGTGGACGGCGGTGACCTCCAACGCCTCCTTCTGGGTCAGCGGAGGGAGCAGCGAGGGCAGCCGCTCCGCCAGCATCGTCTTGCCCGCACCCGGCGGCCCCTTCAAGTAGAGGTGGTGTCCCCCTGCGGCGGCGATCTCCAACGCCCGCCGGGCCTCGTACTGGCCGGCCACGTCGGCCATGTCGAGGCGGAACGCCCTGTCGTCGGGCAGGCCCCGCACGCAGGCGCTGGGCAGCATCAGGCCGGCCACCAGCGGATCCGGTCGGCCGCCGATCGGGGCGGGCGGCTCCTCCGGCTCCGTCGCCCCGGTCAGGACGGCGACCAGCTGGCGCAGGCTGCGGACGCCGATCACCGTCACCCCGGGGACGAGCGAGGCCTCGGGCGCGGTCTGCTCGGCGACCACCACCCGCTCGTACCCGGCGTCGGCGGCGGCCAGCACCGACGGCAGCACCCCGCGGACCGGCCGCACCCGGCCGTCCAGCCCCAGCTCGCCGATGAGCAGCAGATCGGCGATGGAGGACGGGTCGAGCCGCTCGGCGGCGGCCAGCACGGCGCAGGCCACCGCGAGGTCGAAACCGCTGCCGCTCTTGGGCACCGAGGCGGGGCTGAGGCCGACGGTCAGCTTGCGCTGCGGCCAGGCCTCCCCGCTGTTGCAGACCGCGGCGCGGACTCTGTCGCGGGCCTCGGTGAGTGCCTTGTCGGGCAGGCCGACCAGGGTGAACGCGGCCACCCCGGGCTCCAGATCGGCCTGGACCTCGACGATCACTCCGTCGACCCCGACCAGCGCGACGGAACACGTTCGGGCGAAGGCCATCTCAGACCACCCCCCGCAGGTGGTCGACCAGGGCCGCACCCCGCGCCCGGTTGACCACGGCCACCAGGTCGATCCGCACCCCGCCCGGTGGAGCGGGCGGCCATTGCGGATCGGCCGGCCCGGGGTCGTACCCGGGCCCGGCGAGCCGGGCGAAGTGGCCTGGCCAGCGTTCGGCCATCCAGCGCTCGGCCAGGCGTTGCAGCCGGGCGGCCTTGGCCCGGCCGATGGCCTCGCTGGGTTGTTGGAAGCCCCGCTCGGAGCGGGTCTTCACCTCGCAGACCGCGACGGTGTCGCCGTCGAGGGCGACGATGTCCAGCTCGCCCTCGACGCAGCGCCAGTTGCGGTCCAGAATGCGGAGCCCGGCCTCCGCGAGGCGGCGGGCGGCGACCCGCTCCCCGTAGCGGCCGAGCCCGTTCTTGGTGTTGCGGTCCGGGCTCTTCCCGGTGCCCGCCCCGGCTGCGGCCGCTTTCGGTACGGCCTGGTCCTGCACGACGGTGTTCTGCACGGTGACCACCTCCGCCGAGGAGGCTGCACCACCGTGCGCGACGAAGCCGGAGAATTCCCCGACCCTGTGGATAACTCGGCCCTGTGGATAACTTTGTCACCCGCAGGGGTGAGAAGCCCCCGTCGCGCGAAATTCGGCTGGACAACGCGGGACGGAGTCGTCCAACGTCAGTTCCCGAAGCCGGACTCGTCCGAGGGCAGCTCCAGATCGCTCTTCGCGAGTTCCTCGATGTTCACGTCCTTGAAGGTCAGCACCCGGACCTTGCGGACGAACCGGGCCGGCCGGTACATGTCCCAGACCCACGCATCCGCCATCGACACCTCGAAGAACACCTCGCCCTGGACCGAGTGCACCTGCAGCTCGTAGTCATTGGTGAGGTAGAACCGTCGCTCGGTCTCGATCACGTACTTGAACAGGCCGACGACGTCCCGGTACTCCCGGTAGAGCTTGAGCTCCATCTCGGTCTCGTACTTCTCGAGATCTTCGGCACTCATCCAGGCGTCCCCTCAACTTGTCACGTCCACCCATTGTGGACCACCGCACCCACGCTCAGAGCCGTACCGGATCGACCGGCGGGCCCTCTGCCAGCAGCCGCCCGAGGAAGTCCACCAGTCCGGCCGGATAGACCGTCTCGGCGGTCCCCCTCAGTTCCTCGACCGTCCACCAGCGCGCCGCGAGCAACTGGGCGTGTTCGTCCTCGCCCATACCCGAGTGGTCCAGACCCGTCTCCGTGGTGCGGGCCAGGTGGAACCACTGCTCCTGCTCGTAGCGCTGTCCCTGGAAGGAGAACGACACCGTGCCGTACGCCACCAAGGGCCCCAGGTCCACACTCCGCAAGCCGGTCTCCTCCGCGAGTTCCCGTTCGGCCGCCTCGCGCACGTCCTCCCCCGCCTCCAGCCCGCCCCCGGGCGTGAACCACCACGTCTCCCCGGGCACGGCCGGATCGGCGCCCAGGAAGAGGAGGATGCGGTCCAGCCCGTCCAGCAGCAGGATCCGTGCCGCCCGGCGACGCTGTGCTGTCATGGCAGCGCTCCACGCTCCTTCCGTACGCATCGGTGGCGCTATCGATCCTGCCACCCGACGCGTCCGTCCGGGGCGATGTTCGGCAGAGCGGCCCGGCCGGCGCCGGCCGCGCTCAGGAGCTGCGCCCCCGGCGAATTCTGCGGGCCAGGCCCGCCACCCCGCCCACCGCCGAGGTCACGACGATCAGCGCCGCGCCCGCAACGCTGGCGTAGGCGGCCGGTTCCAGCGGCCCGGGCTCGCCGGCCTTGGGGCCCACGAAGGAGTCGAAGGCCGTGGTGCGGTCGAGCAGGCCCATCCTGCCGAACGGCTGCAGTATGGCCTCGACCCTGGCCTCGACCTCGGTGGTCGGGATGGTCCCGCCCTCGACCTCCAGGTGGGTGCGGGAGTCGAGCGAGCCGACCCGGTTGTCGCCGAGCAGGAACAACCGTCCCTGCGGCACCGTCGCACTGAACGACTCGCCCTGGCGGCCCTGGGTCGCGAGGTAGGGCTCCTCCACCGGCCGGCCGTTGACCGTCAGCCGGCGGTCACTGTCAGTGGTGGCGACGGTGTCCCCGCCGACCGCGACCACCCGCTTGACCATGAGTTCCCCGCCCCAGGCCTGGTCGCGGAAGACCACCACGTCGCCCCGGCCGATGGCACCGCCGCCCACCTTCCGGGCGAGCACGGTGTCCCCGGCCTGGAGGGCCGGGGACATCGAGGCGGTGGGAACCTTGTACGGCCGGTAGTCGATCGCGATGAGGGCGAAGCCGCCGATCATCAGCACCAGCCCGAGCGCGAGCGCGATGCCCTGCAGCACCGCGGCGGGCCCGCGCCGCGCTGGGGCGGGAGTGGCCGGAAGGTCGGCCGGCTGTTCCACGACACTGCTCATCGACACCGTCCACCTCAGGCCGACCGGAGAACACCACTGGCACGCCGGTGGCTCGGGCGCGAACGCCGACGGGCCGTGGCACGTCCGAGCAGATTACTCGTCGGTACCACGGCCCGCGCAAGAGCTGGAGACGACCCGGTGGAGCTCAGGACTCCTTCCGGCGGTCCGCCCGGGCCCGGACCCGACGCACCACCGGAACCAGGGCGACGGCACCCACCACACCAGCCGCGGGAGGCGCCATCGGCAAGGTCTCCGCCAAGTCCTTCTGGTCGAAGGTGTCCGGCACCGGCAGCGTGGACCAGTGGTCGATCGGCCAGGCCACCACGAAGGCACGCCCGATCACGTTGTCCACCGGCACGGCCCCGCCGCCCGGCTGGTCCATGTGGAAACGGGAGTCCAGCGAGTCCGCGCGGTGGTCTCCCATCACCCAGATCCGACCGCTCGGCACCCTCACCGGGCCGAAGGGCTGAGTCCCGCAGGGGGTGTTGCCCTGGTAGATGTACGGCTCGTCGAGCGCGACGCCGTTCACCATGACCGGCCCGTCGCCCTTGCACTCGACGGTGTCCCCGCCGACCGCGATGACGCGCTTGATCAGGTCCTTCTCATTGGTGGAGGGCATCAGGCCGATGAAGCTGAGCACGTCCTGGAAGCCCCGGACGAAGGAGTTGCTGCTCCGCTGGGACGGCTCGTCGTTCAGCCAGCCGCCCGGGTCGTGGAACACCACGACCTCACCGCGCTCAGGCTCGGCCCCGAACCAGGGGGTCAGCTTGTCCACCAGGACGCGGTCGCCGACCTGCAGAGTGTTCTGCATCGACTCCGACGGAATGGAGAACGCCTGGACGAAGAAGGTCTTGATCACCAGCGCGAGGATCAGCGCGATGCCGATCAGGATCGGCAGCTCCTTCAGGAAGGACCGCTGCTTGTGCGGCTTGGCCGGAGCCTCCGACTCCGACTCCTCCGCCGACTCGGTCCCCCGCCGCAGGGGCTCCGAGGAGTCCTCCGGTCCGGTGCCGTGCTCGTCGGCGGTCTGAGCGGTCGTGTCATCGACCGCGGCCGAGGACGCCGAGGAATCGGCGGACCGGGTCACCCGGCCACCGCCCGGGCGCTCGGGTTCCCCGGCGCCCGAACGGGCACCGATCACCAAATCCCCCACAACGTCTCCTCCCTGCTGTGCGGACGCCCGCGCGCCCGCGCTCAGAGTGCCGCACAGCGGGCACCACGCTCGCCACGGCCATGAACGCATCAGGGCTGCCCACAACGGGCTCCCCTGACACCAACGCGGCCTCGGCGCACAGCCGGGATCCCGGCCGCACCTGCACTTCTCTATCACTCCAAGGCATCCGGCTCACGGTTCCACACGCGCGGCCCGGCCGTTCAACGGCCGGAGCGACTCACTCGGGAGGCCGCCCCGGTCGGCGAATGACGAGCGGCAGGATGCCCAACAAACCCATAACGAGCGGAGGTTGCATTGGAACCGGCCCAACGCCCATCGATTTCGGCGCAGTTCCGCCGGGCGGCGAAGCCCCGGCAAGAGAGGCGAGTGAACTCGGCTCATCGAGTTGATGGAAGCGGTCCAGCGGCCAGGCGATCACGAACGCGCGACCGACCACACCGCTCAGCGGGATGGTCCCCTGTCCCGGATTGCCCATGTGGAAGCGGGAGTCGGCGGAGACGTCGCGGTGGTCACCCATGACCCACAGGCGCCCCTTCGGCACCGTCACCTTGAAGGGCTGCCGGGACGGCGGGTTACCCGACGCGAGGTACGGCTCCGCCACCGCGCGGCCGTTGACGCTGAGCCGGCCCTGCGGGTCGCAGCACTCGACGGTGTCCCCGCCGACACCGATGACGCGCTTGATCAGGTCCTGCTCGTTGTCGGACGGCAACAACCCGACGAAGGTCAGCACGTGTTTGGCCGCGCCCAGCACCGGACCGTCGTCGGACGGCTTGTGATCGTTCTCGAGCCAGCCGCCCGGGTCCTTGAACACCACCACATCGCCGCGCTGCGGCTCACTGCCGAACCAGGGGGTCAACTTGTCCACCAGCACCCGGTCCCCGACCTGGATGGTCTGCTCCATCGAGCCCGAGGGGATCACGAACACCTGGATCAGGAAGGTCTTCATCACCAGCGCCACCAGCAGCGCCACCAGGATGATCAGCGGGAACTCGCGCAGCAGCGAGCGCTTGCGCCGACGGGCCGCGCGTCGGGCGCTGCGGCGGCGCTCGGCGCGGCCGCGGACCGGCGGGGCAGGGTCGGGCCCGGCGCCGCCCGGTCCGGTGTCACCCGGCTCCGTGGCCGGGTGGTCGGCGACCCGCCCCCTACCTCTGGTCCCCATGACCACCCGTCCCCGCAATCGCGGCGAAGGCCGCAGGCCGGTCCAGACCGGTCCAGCGCGAGAACGGGTAGACCAGCCAGTCCGCCCGGCCGATCACCTTGTCCTCGGGCACGAAGCCGCCGCCGGGCTCGCCGAGGTGGTCGCGGGAGTCCCGGGAGGCGCTCCGGTGGTCGCCCAGCACGAACAGCTTGCCGGCCGGCACCACGATGTCGAAGGCCACGTCGGACGGCTGGTCGCCCGGGTCCAGGTAGGAGGTCTCGTCGACCGGCACGCCGTTGACGGTGATCGGCTTGCCCGGGCCGGTGCTGGTCACCCGGTCCCCGGCGACTCCGATCACGCGCTTGACGTAGACCGTGTCCCCGGCCGGGGCGAGCCCGAGGTCCCGGCCGAGCGAACGAAGGTTGTCCCAGAAGCCCGGCTGCTCGGCCGACTCGGGGAGGAAGGAGCCCGTCCCGTCGAAGACCACGACATCGCCCCGCTGGGGGTGGCCGCCGAAGGCGTAGGCGAGTTGGTTGGCGATCAGCCGGTCGCCGGGCCGCAGGGTGTTCTCCATCGAGCCGGAGGGCACCGTGAACGGACGCGCGACGAAGGCGTTCACCAGGAGCACGGCCGCCAGGCAGATCCCGACCAACAGCAACAGGTCCCGCGACCGCGAGTGCCCGGACCCCTCGTCCGGCTCCTCACCGTCGCGCGGCTCCTCATTCTCGTGCGGCTCCTCGCCCTCGCGCGGCTCCTCAGCGAGGACACCGGCACCCACGCCGGCACCGACACCGGCGTCCGCACCGGCGCCCGCACCCACACCCACAGCAGAAACCGCCGCGGAACCCTCCCCCGAAACACCCCGGGAAACACCCGCGGACCGCGACAGCGAGTCCGCACCGGAGGGTGCGGGACTGCCGTCGCGGTCCGCGGGTGGTTCGTGCGTGCTCATCGGGGGCTGAGCTTACCTTGCGGCCGCCCGGTCCTTCAGAGCGTTCCGATCCCCCGGGGTGGCCGGGGGCCGGTGGATCAGCGGTCGCGCTTCTCCTTGATCTTCGCGGCCTTGCCGCGGAGGTCACGCAGGTAGTACAGCTTGGCGCGGCGAACCGCACCGCGGGTCACGACCTCGATCTTCTCGACGACCGGGGTGTGCACCGGGAAGGTGCGCTCCACGCCGACGTTGAAGCTGACCTTGCGGACGGTGAAGGTCTCACCGACGCCGGCGCCGTGGCGGCGGATGACGACGCCCTGGAAGACCTGGACACGGGAGCGGTTGCCCTCGATGACCCGGACGTGGACCTTCAGGGTGTCACCGGCGCGGAAGGCCGGGATGTCGCTACGCAGCGAGGCCGCGTCGACAGCAGCGAGCTTGTTGCTCATGTTGCTCTCCATCGCAGGCGCCACGGGCCGCCCACGGAAGTTCGTCACAATGGGGTCTGCTGCGGGCCGCGTCGGCTGACGGCGATCCCCCCGTGGCGGGGGCGCCGGTCCACGTGCCCCCTACGGGAGGGGACCAGCGACAGACAGCAGCCGCCTATTCTTCCACACCACCGGCCACGGACCGAAATCGGCCGAGCCCCTCGTCCCAGGCCAGGCCCAGAACGCTGAGCGCCTGGCGGTCCTTCTTGTCGAAGGCCCCGTACTGCCAGCGCTCGACCAGGTCGGGCCGGTTGGCCAGGGTGCGGGCGAAGGCCTGCTCCCGGCGCCAACGGGCGATCTTGCCGTGGTTGCCGCTGAGCAGCACGTCCGGCACGGTCCGGCCGCGCCACTCGGCGGGCTTGGTGAAGACCGGGCCCTCCAGCAGGTCGGCCATCGCGCCGGGGGCGAAGGAGTCGTCCCGGTGGGACTCGGCGTTGCCGAGCACGCCGGGCAGCAGCCGGGCGATCGCCTCGACCATCACCAGCACCGCGACCTCGCCGCCGGCCAGCACGTAGTCACCGATCGAGGCCTCGACCACCGGCATCCGGGTGGCCGCCTCCTCGATCACCCGGCGGTCGATGCCCTCGTACCGCGCGGGGGTGAACGCCAGCCAGGGGCGGCCGGCCAGCTCCTGGGCGAGCTCCTGGGTGAACGGGCGCCCGCTCGGCGTGGGCACGACCAGCGTGGGCAGCTCGCCTTCGGGTCCGCCGGCGACGACCGCGTCCAGCGCCTCGCCCCACGGCTCGGGCTTCATCACCATGCCGGGGCCGCCGCCGTACGGGCTGTCGTCCACCGTGCGGTGCACGTCGTGGGTCCACTCGCGCAGGTCGTGGACGTGCACGTCCAGCTGGCCGCGGGCGCGGGCCTTGCCGACCAGCGAGATGTTCAGCGGCTCCAGGTACTCGGGGAAGATCGTGACGACGTCGATCCGCATCCCGGACTGAACGCCCGCGGCGGCATCCCGGCCGAGGCCGGAACCGGCGCCCTGACCGGCATCGGGAACGACGCCCGGACCGTCGGCCTGGGGGGTCTGCTCAGCGGTCACGCCGACTCCCCCGACTTCGCCGAATCACCGGACTCACCGGCCCCGCCCGCCTCACCGGGCGCCGCCGACGTCTCCGCCGACTCCTCAGCCGGCGCCTCCGCCGCCGCACCGGCGACCTCGGCCTGCTCGGGGTCGATCAGCCCGGCCGGCGGGGTGATCACGGCCCGCTGGTTCTCCAGGTCGATGGTCGGCACGATCTGGCTGACGAAGGGCACCAGCACCTCCGTCCCGTCGGCCTTCTTCACCGTGAGCAGGTCCTGGTACGGGAGGTGGACCACCTCGGTCAGCTCGCCGACCGGGGTGCCGTCGAGCAGCACCACGTCGAGGCCGATCAGCTGGTGGTCGTAGTACTCCTCCGGGTCCTCGGGCCGCTCCTCCGGGTCGACCTCGGAGATGAGCAGGGTGCCCCGCAGCGCCTCGGCCGCGTTGCGGTCCTTGACGCCGGCGAAGCGCAGCAGCAGTCGGCCGCTGTGCACCCGGCCGGACTCGATGGTCAGCGGTCCGGCCGAGGCCGGGTCGGTGAGCAGGACGGCACCGGGGCCGAGCCGGAGTTCCGGCTCGTCGGTGCGGACCTCGACACTGACGTCCCCCCTGATGCCGTGGGCGCGGCCGATCCTGCCGACGACGAGCTGCACGGTGATCGTTCTCCTGGAGTTGCTGAGCGAGAGGGCAGAGACAGGTAAGCAGAGCAGCCGGCGCGTGGCGGCGCGTGGCACACGCGCCGTGGGAGCCAGCAAAAAAGGCCGACCGGGACGACATGCGTCCCGGTCGGCCTCAAGCCCGACGGCTGAACGAGCAGCTGCGTCAGCGAATGTTGTCCACGTCGACCAGGTCGACCCGGACGTTGCGACCGCCGAGGGCGCCGACCACGGTGCGCAGAGCGCGCGCCGTGCGGCCGCCCCGGCCGATCACCTTGCCGAGGTCATCGGGGTGCACTCGCACCTCGATGGTGTTGCCCCGACGCAGGTTGCGCGAGCGCACCTGCACCTCGTCGGGGTGCTCGACGATGCCCTTCACCAAGTGGTCGAGGGCGTCCTCGATCACGATCAGGCCTCGGCGGCGGCGTCGGCCTCAGCCTCGGCCTTGTCCGACTTCTTGGCCTTCGGGGTGATGGCGACACCGGTGGTGGCGTCCTCGAAGCCGGCGACGGCCTTGGCGAACAGGTGCGAGAAGTCCTCGACCTTCGGCTCGGCGACCTTCAGCGGCTCCGGAGCCGGCAGGCCCTTGAACTTCTGCCAGTCGCCGGTCAGCTTCAGGATGGCGAGCACCGGCTCGGTCGGCTGGGCGCCGACGGACAGCCAGTACTGCGCGCGGTCGCTGTCGACCTCGATCTTCGAGGGGTTGTAGGTCGGCTGGTAGATGCCGATCTCCTCGATCGCGCGACCGTCACGCTTGGTGCGGGCGTCGGCGACGACGATGCGGTAGTGCGGGGAGCGAATCTTGCCGAGACGCTTCAGCTTGATCTTGACTGCCACGGGAGTGGATTCTCCTGGTGTTGACGTGGGTGAGCGTCCTCGCCATCCGCGTGGGGTTGCGGGGGCGGGGCGTTCAAGGGACACGCCAGCCGTAGGAGAGAGGGGTCCTGCCCGGCTGCCGAGTACTCAGCTGTCCATTCTGCCATACCGGCGAGGACGGCCTTCACCCGACCTCCGCGGACTGAGCTGCTCAGACCGCCGGGGACAGCGGCGCCCGAGGCCCGGAACACACGATTCAGGGCTCGACCGGGAGCCCCCGCTCCCGGTCAGCCCACAGACTCACCGACTCCGATCGTCCGATCACCCCGGTCGCACCGACTGCCCGCACAGTCGCCGACCGGTCCCGGCCGACCGGTTACGCGATCTTGAACGGTTGCTGGCACGCGCCGCAGACGATGGACGCCTGCGCCAGCACGGACGGCACGACCCGGACGTTGCGCCCGCAGCCGCAGACCGCCTTGACCCGGACGCCGCCGCCGGAGGACCCGTGCCGGGCGGCCGGGCCGCGGAAGGCTCGGTTGGTGCCGTCGCCGGCCACCGCTTCCTGGTGCGCGCCGAGGGCGCGGTCCAGGCGCTCGATGGTTTCGGCGTAGCGCTCCTGCGTCTCCTTGAGCATGGTCACCTGGGAGAAGCCGCTGCTCGCGTGCGGCTCGACCGGGTGCGCCAGGCCCAGCTCGGAGGCGAGCATCAGGAAGCGCCGGTTGTGGTAGCGGCCCGCGCGCGAGGTGTCCCGGATGTCCCGGGCCGCGGCCAGACCGTGGGCAGCCTCGTGGAGGAGCCGCTCGAAACCGAGCCGCGTGCCACAGGCCGAGGAGGACTCGCCGATCAGGGCCTCGGGCGAGGCCAGGTCCGGGAGGTCCTGGTGGTAGGCCTGGATGTCACTCCAGGCGGCGGCCAGTTCGGCCGCGAGGACGAGGGGCTGTGTCGTGCTCACGCTAGACCAACGATGCAGGGCGAGCCGATGTTCCGCATGTTCCCGTTCTCCGGGAATTCCCAGGGAACTCCCAGGAATGCGCGACTGTGCGCGAATTGCGCGTTCCGGATCTGACGCAAGACCAACCCCCTGCCGGTTTCGGCCCGTCGCAGAGTCGGCGGGCCTCGTGAATTCCGTCCGAGGGGCGGGCTGTCGCCCCAGGGACGTACGGCCCGTGGACCCGCCGAAGTTGACAGGGCCACGGGCCGTACACCGTACCGCTATTCCGTTAATACCGGCAGTTGACCGGCCAGTAGGGATGTCGGGTGTCGGTAGTCCCCCGAGAGAGTTACCGGATTCTTACCAACCCGCATTCCGGGCGAATGTCGCCGCTAACGGTCATCGCCTGCGGGTAACAGGCATCAGTACGCACGCGCGACGATCGCGATATTGCCGTCCTGGTCGTCCGACTGCGGCACCGAACCGTCGGCCGCGACGATGCAGCGCACCGTGACGCCCTGCTCGGACAGCTTGGCCTCGCCCTCCGGGCCGAGGTCGGCCCAGGAGATCCGGCCCCAGCCGGTCGCGGCGGCCTCGACGGCCTCGTCGAGGGTCTTGACGTCGACGGTGCGGGCCTCGCGACGCTCGCGGGACTGGCGCAGCAGCAGCGCCTGGTCCTCCTCCAGGATGCCCGGCAGCAGCGCGGCCAGGGCGTCGATGGAGACCGGCTCCTTGCCGCCCGGGATGCGGCGGGCCAGCATCGCGGTGCCGTTCTCCAGGTCGCGCGGGCCGACCTCGATGCGCAGCGGAACGCCCTTGAGCTCCCAGTCGACGGCACGGCGGCCGAACGGGGTGTCGGTGCGGTCGTCGACGACGGTCCGGATGCCGGCCGCCTCCAGCGCGGCGCCGATCTCGCGGACCTTGGCGATGACGGCGTCGTCGCCCTTGATGGCCAGCACGACGGCCTGGACCGCGGCCAGGCGCGGGGGCACCCGCAGGCCGTTGTCGTCGCCGTGGGACATGATCAGGCCGCCGACCATGCGGGTCGAGACGCCCCAGGAGGTCTGCCAGACGTGCTCGCGCTCGGCGCCCTGCAGCTGGTACGTGGTGTTGAACGCCTTGGCGAAGTTCTGGCCCAGCTCGTGGCTGGTGCCCATCTGCAGGGCCTTGCCGTCGCCCATCATGCCCTCGAGGGTGAGGGTGTTGATGGCGCCGGCGAAGCGCTCCTTGGCGGTCTTGCGGCCGAGCACGACGTCGATGCCGAGCACATTGGTCATGAAGTCGCCGTAGACCTGGGTGTGGATCATCGACGCGTACTCACGGGCGTCCTCGTAGGTGGCGTGGGCGGTGTGGCCCTCCTGCCAGAGGAACTCGGTGGTGCGCAGGAAGACGCGCGGACGCAGCTCCCAGCGGACCACGTTGGCCCACTGGTTGATCAGCAGCGGCAGGTCGCGGTGGCTCTGCACCCACTTGGAGAAGTACTCGTTGATGATCGTCTCGGAGGTCGGCCGGACGACGACCGGTTCCTCCAGCTGCTTGCCGCCACCGTGGGTGACCACCGCGAGCTCGGGCGCGAAGCCCTCGACGTGCTCGGCTTCCTTGGTCAGGTAGGACTGCGGGATGAACATCGGGAAGTAGGCGTTCTGCGCGCCCGCCTTCTTGATGCGCGCGTCCATCTCCTGCTGCATCCGCTCCCACAGGCCGTAGCCGTACGGTCGGATGACCATGGTGCCGCGCACCGGACCGTTGTCGGCCAGCTCGGCCTTGTTGATGAGGTCCTGGTACCAGCGGGGGAAGTCTTCCGCCTGGGGGGTGAGAACGGGTGCCTTAGCCATGGGCCGAATCGTACGGGGCGCGACCCTCCGGTTTCGAATCGGTATCACACCCGCGGCAGTGGTACGGCCCCCGCAGGGGGCGCACGACCGCGACACGCGCGCACCACCCTGCACCCCTCTGGACGCCGGGCCCGACCCGCTGTTCGCTGGAGTGGGGCGGGACTTTGGGGGAGCCGTAGCAGCACACCGAAGGACCGGATGGGAGGCCGCGATGGCTTCAGCTCGGACGACCGGCACGACCGTACGACCAACAGGCGCACGATCGCACCACCCGCAACCCGGGGCCGCCGCGCCCGCGCGGGCCCGCGACTGGGCAGAGATCCAGGAACGCATGCTGGTACCGCTCTACGAGGCGGTGTACGACCGCCTGGAGGTCGGCCCGGCCAGCAGCGTGCTGGGACTGGGCTGCCGGTCCGGACTGGCCCTGCTGCTGGCGGCCGGACGGGGCGCCCAGGTCGCCGGGCAGGAGCCCCGGGACGAGCTGCGCGAGCTGGCCCGCAACCGTCGGCTGCGGGTGTGCGCCGGGTCCCGGCCGGCCGCCGCCGTCCCCCGCTCGGCCCATTCCCTGGTGACCGTTTTCGAGCAGCTGCCCGGCGCCGCCGAGCCCCGGGCGGTGGTCGCCGAGGCGGCCGGGCTCACCCTTCCGGGCGGGCACGTGGTGCTCGCCGCCTGGGGCCCGCCGGAGCGCTGCCAGAGCGCCCCGGTGCTGGACGTGGCCCGCCGGAGGGCGGGCCGGACCACCGCGCGCGACCCGTTCGAGCTGAGCGCACCCGGCACGCTGGAGGACCTGCTCGCCCCGGCCGGCCTGCGCCCGGCCGGAAGCGGCCGGGTGAGCTGCCCGTTCGCCTACCCGGACCTCGACAGCGCGGTCCGGGGCCTGCTCTCCACCGGGCTGTTCGAGGCGGCCGAGGAGTTCTCCGGCGCCTCGCTGGTGGCCAAGGAGCTGGAGGAGGCGCTGCAACCGCACCTGCGCCCGGACGGCACGGTCCGGATGGAGAACGTCTTCCGCTACCTGGTCGCCGAACGGCCGCGGTAGGGCTTCCACAGAGAACGATCACGCCAGGACCAGGCGGAGACGGAACCGGGCGCGATCAGAACCGATCGGAAACGGAAGCCGGACAACGGAAACCGGGGGCGCCCGCCATTGCGGCGAGCGCCCCCGGCATCGACTTCACGCCTGGTCGAGCGACTTCCCGTCCGACCCGCCGCCCCCGTCCCCGTCCCCGTCCCCACCCGAGCCCGAGCCGGAAGCCGAGCCCGAGCCTGAGCCCGGCTCCGCATCCGAGTCCGAGGCCTCCCGCGGCACCCCCGCCGCCCGGTACGCCGCCTCCTCGTCCAGCGTCTCCGCCTCCAGCAGCGCCGCCGCCAGCGCGTCCAGCCGGTGCCGCTGCTCGGCCAGCAGCCGCACCGCGTCCTCGTAGCACTCGGCGACGATCCGCCGGGCCTCCTCGTCCACCGCGTCCAGCGTGGTCGGCGCCGCGGAGAGCCCGTACGCACCGGCGCCCTGCACGTCCGCGGGCACGGCGGTGAGCCGCCCGACCCGCTCGCTCATCCCCCACCGCCCGGCCATCCCGCGCGCGATGCTGGTGACCTGTTCCAGGTCGCTCTCCGCGCCGGTGGTGATCACCCCGTAGACGACCTGCTCGGCCGCCATCCCGCCGAGCGCGCCGATGATCCGGCCGCGCAGGTAGGGCTCGGTGTACGAGTAGCGGTCGTTCTCCGGGGTGGAGAGGGTGACGCCGAGCGCGCGGCCGCGCGGCACGATGGTGATCTTGCGGACCGGGTCCGCGCCGGGCTGGAGCATGCCCAGCAGCGCGTGCCCGCTCTCGTGGTACGCCGTCCGCTCGCGCTCCTCCTGGGGCATCACCAGCGGCCGCACGGCGCCGAGTTGGACCTTCTCCAGGGCGTCCGAGAGGTCCCGCTCGTTGACCGCGTCCTGCTTGCGCTTGACGGCCAGCAGGGCGGCCTCGTTGACCAGGTTGGCGAGTTCGGCACCGGTCATCCCGGGGGTGACCTTGGCCAGCTGGGTGAGGTCGGTGCCGCCGGCCAGCGGGACGGTCCGGGTGTGGATGCGCAGGATGGCGGCACGGCCCTCCCGGTCGGGCGGGCTGACGGTGATCCGCCGGTCGAAGCGGCCGGGGCGCAGCAGCGCCGGGTCGAGCACGTCCGCCCGGTTGGTCGCGGCGATCACGATGACGCCCTCGGAGCCGGAGAAGCCGTCCATCTCGGTGAGGATCTGGTTGAGCGTCTGCTCGCGCTCGTCGTGCCCGCCCATGCCACCGCCGGCGCCGCGCTGGCGGCCGATGGTGTCGATCTCGTCGATGAAGATGATCGCCGGGGCGACCTTGCGGGCCTCGGCGAACAGTTCGCGCACCCGGCTGGCGCCGACGCCGACGATCATCTCGATGAACTCGGAGGCGGAGGCGGAGAAGAACGGTACGTCCGCCTCGCCGGCCACGGCCCGGGCCAGCAGGGTCTTGCCGGTCCCGGGCGGGCCGCTGAGCAGCACCCCGCGCGGCATCTTGGCGCCGAGCCTGCGGTACCGGTCGGGGTTCTTCAAGTAGTCGACCACCTCGGTGAGTTCGGCCTCGACCTCGTCGATGCCGGCCACGTCGGCGAAGGTGGTGCGCTTGCCCTGCTCGGCGGTGACCGGCTTGGGCGGGGCCTTGCGGCCGAGCGGCCCGGCGCCGAGGCCGCCGGCCATCCGGCGGGCGAGCAGCACCCAGATGAAGACCAGCAGCAGCATCGGGGCGAGCGAGAGCAGCAGGTTGGTGAGGAAGCTGCGCTGCTGCACCGGCGAGGTCGCGGTCACCTCGACGCCGTGCTGCTGCAGGGTGGCCCACAGGTTGTCACCCGCGAAGGAGGGGCGCTGGGTGTCGAACTCGGTGTAGCTGCCCTTGCCGCCGTCCGGTTTGGGCTGGGCGCTCTTGAGGGTGCCCTCGATCGCGTCGCCCTTGGAGTAGATCTTGGTGATGTTGCCCTTGTTCAACTGGTTGTTGAACTCGGTGTAGGAGATCGTGGTGGCGCCCTCGTTGCCGAAGAACGACAGCAGCAGGTCGGAGATCAGGAACACCACGAGTGCGGTGAGGACGAGTCCCGCCCAGCCGCCGGGCATCCGGCGGCGGGGCGGCGGCGCGGGCGGGGCGCCCTCGGACCGCCAGGGCTGGTCGGGGGTTTGGCGCGGCGGCGCGGGTTCGGTCACCCACCGGACGATACGGACAGGTGCTCGGACGAGCCAACCGCAACGCCGCGCCCCACCGGCCGTACGGCCGCGCCGGGGTCCGCGCTAGCGGTGGCTATGCCGCGGTGCCCGGCCATTCCTCGGCGGTCAACGCGAAGCGCTCGTGGTCGCGCCAGTCCCCCTGCAGGAACAGCATCCGCGGCGTGAAGCCCTCGTGCCGGAAGCCCAGCCGCTTGGCCATCGCGATCGAGCGCTCGTTCTCCGGCTGCACGTTGATCTCCAGCCGGTGCAGGCCCAGCCCGTCGGCCGACTGCGGGGCGAAGCAGCGGTCCAGGACCAGCCGCAGGCCCTCGGTCATCCGCCCGGTGCCGGCGAACGGCAGGTACGAGTCGTAGCCCAGCGCGCCGTTGCAGAACCGGCCCATCACGATGTTGGCGACGTTCACCTTGCCGACCAGCCCGCCGGAGTCCCGGTCGAAGATCAGGAAGGTGCGCAGGCCCGGTCCCTGGCGCTCCAGCAGTTCCGGCAGCCCGTCCGGCTCGACCGGGTTCCACCGCCCGATGTGCTCGGCGGACCGGCGGACCGCCTCGGCGTACACAACCTCGTCCTCGGCCCTCGGGGCCCTGATCATCACTCGCACGCCAACATCATCGGACATGGCAGCATCATCGGACATATGAACGGCCCGCCGCCCGGAGATCACCGAACGACGGGCCGATCAGAACGGCTCAGGACCGGCCGAAGCCGATCAGAACGGCTCAGGCCGACAGGCCGGGCCGAGGGCCGAGGACTACAGCAGGTCCTTGAACTCCTTGGGCAGCTCGAAGTCGGCCGGGCCCTTGCCCGCACCGAGGCCGAACGCGCCGCCCTCGGCCTGACCCGGGCCGGCGCCCGGGCCGAGCGCCCGGCGCTCGGCGGCCGCAGCCTCCTCCTGCGCGCGCTTCAGCGGGTTGCCGCTCTTGCGCTTGCCCTTGGCCTGCGGGGCCTTCTTGGCGGACTTCTTCGCGCCGCCGCCCATGCCCGGGATCCCCGGCATGCCGGGCATGCCCTTGCCGGAGGCCATCGCGGACATCATCTTGCGGGCGTCGAAGAAGCGCTCGACCAGGTTCTTCACCTCGCCGACCTGGACACCCGCACCCTTGGCGATGCGGGCCCGGCGGGAGCCGTTGATCAGCTCCGGCTCGGCGCGCTCGGCCGGGGTCATCGACTTGATGATCGCGCCGACCCGGTTGACGTCCTTGTCGTCGATGTTGTTGATCTGCTCGCGGATCTGGCCCATGCCGGGCAGCATGCCGAGCAGCTTGGAGATCGAGCCCATCTTCTGGACCTGCTCCAGCTGCGACAGGAAGTCGTCCAGGGTGAACTGCTTCGGGCCGCCGCGCAGCTTGGCGGCGATCTTCTCGGCCTCGGCCTGCGAGAAGGTCTGCTCGGCCTTCTCGATCAGCGAGAGGACGTCACCCATGCCCAGGATGCGCGAGGCCATCCGGTCCGGGTGGAAGGCGTCGAAGTCGTCGACCTTCTCGCCGTTGGAGGCGAACATGACCTGCCGGCCGGTGACGTGCGCGACCGACAGGGCGGCACCGCCGCGGGCGTCGCCGTCGAGCTTGGAGAGCACCACACCGGTGAAGTCGACGCCGTCGAGGAAGGCCTGCGCGGTGGTGACCGCGTCCTGACCGATCATCGCGTCGACGACGAACAGGACCTCGTCCGGGTTGACCGCGGCGCGAATGTCGGCGGCCTGCTGCATCAGCTCGGCGTCGATGCCCAGGCGGCCGGCGGTGTCGACGATGACGACGTCGTACTGCTTCTGCTTGGCGTACTCGATCGAGTCCTTGGCGACCTGCACCGGGTCGCCGACGCCGTTGCCCGGCTGCGGGCCGTAGAAGGCCACGCCGGCCCGCTCGGCGACCACCTGGAGCTGGTTGACCGCGTTGGGGCGCTGGAGGTCACAGGCGACCAGCAGCGGGGTGTGCTTCTGGCTCTTCAGCCAGAAGCCGAGCTTGCCCGCGAGGGTGGTCTTACCGGCACCCTGCAGACCGGCGAGCATGATGACCGTCGGGCCGTTCTTGGCGAACCGCACCCGGCGGGTCTCGCCACCGAGGATCGCGATGAGCTCCTCGTTGACGATCTTGATGATCTGCTGCGCCGGGTTCAGCGCGCCGGAGACCTCGGCGCCGAGCGCCCGCTCCTTGACCTGCTTGATGAAGGCCCGGACGACCGGCAGCGCGACGTCCGCCTCCAGCAGCGCGATGCGGATCTCGCGGGCGGTGGCGTCGATGTCCGCCTCGCTCAGGCGGCCCTTGCCCCGGAGGTTCTTGAACGTCGCTGCGAGGCGATCGGAAAGGGTGTCGAACACGTCGGCGCGGGTCCTCTGCGGCATCGGTATCGGTACGGTCGTCGTCCCCCAGGGTATCCGGCCACCCCGGGTACGGTCTCCACCCCTGCCGAAACCCCCGCCCGGACCGGTTCTCAGTCCAGCGCCGCCCGCACCGCCGCCGCCACCTCCCCGGCCCGCTCGGCGGTGAGCGGACGGCCCGCCGCGTCGGTCAGGTAGAACGAGTCGACGGCCTCCGCGCCCAGCGTGGAGACGTGCGCGGTGCGCACCCGCACCCCCGCCCCGTCCAGCGCCCGGCCGATCCGGTGCAGCAGTCCGGGGGCGTCGTGCGCGCGGACCTCCAGCACGGTCGCGGTCGCCGAGGCCACCGCGGGCGCCACCGCGACCAGCGGCGGCGGGGTGGGGATGCCCTTGCGGCGCGGGGCGGCGGCGTCCCGCTCGGCGAGGCGGCGGGAGACGTCCAGCGAGCCGTCCAGCGCCCGGCGCAGGTCGGCGCGCAGCCTGGCGGCCTCCGGCAGCTCGCCGAACTCGGCGGCCACCCGCCAGGACAGCAGCAGCACCGGGCCCGCGCCGATCGGGTCCAGCTCGCGCAGGCCGGCCGAGCGGACGGTCAGCCGGTGCAGCGCGAGCACCCCGGCGACCGTGCCGAGCAGCCCCGGGCGGTCCGGGACGGCCAGGGTCAGCTCGACGCCCATCGGTTCGGTGCCCGGGGCCGCCCCCGCGGCCTGGGCCAGCAGCGACAGCGCCGGCTCGCCGGTGCGGGCGGCCTCGACCGCGAGCCGCTCCTGCCCGGCGGTGGGCGCCCCCTCCGCGGGCGCGCCGCCGGCCCCGGCGAGCCGGGCGGCGGCCCGGGCCACCAGGCCGTCCACCAGTGAGGCCCGCCAGCTGCTCCACGCGGCCGGGCCGGTGGCCAGCGCGTCCGCCTCGGTGAGCGCGTGCAGCAGTTCCAGCTCCGGCAGGGTGCCGACCGCCTTGGTGATCGCCTCGACGGTGGCCGGGTCGTCCGGGTCGCGCCGGGTCGCGGTGTCCACCAGGGTCAGGTGGTGGCGGACCAGCACCGCCAGGGTCTCGGTGTCCTCGGCCCCGAAGCCCATCCGGGAGGCCACGTCGCGGACGATCACCTCGCCTGCCTCGCTGTGGTCACCGGGCCAGCCCTTGCCGATGTCGTGCAGCAGCGCGGCGACCAGCAGCAGGTCCGGCCGGGCCACCCGGCGGGTCATCGCCGCGGCCCGCACCGCCGTCTCCACCAGGTGCCGGTCCACCGTCCAGCGGTGCACCGCGTTGCGCTGCGGCCGGCAGCGCACCCGCTCCCAGTCCGGCAGCAGCCGGGTGACCAGCCCTTCCGCCTCCAGCGCCTCCCACACGGGGACGGCGGCCTCCCCCGCGCCGAGCAGGGTGACCAGCTGTGCGCGCGCCTCGTCCGGCCAGGGCACCGGCAGCGGTCGGCACTCGGCGGCCAGCCGGCGCACCGTCGCGTACGAGACGGTCAGCCCGTTCTGGGCGGCGGCGGCCGCGGCGCGCAGCGGCAGCACCGGGTCGGTGGCCGGGCGGGCGGCCTGGGCGAGCACCGCCTCGCCGTCCTGCTCGACCACGCCCTCGGCGAGCGGGCGGCGCTCGACCGCGCCGCGGGCCACCGCACCGGTGCCGCGGCCGGCGCCGGTGAACGGGAAGCCCCGCCGGCCCGTCCGGCGGCCCCGGCCGGAGCGGGCGGCCAGTACCCGGTCCACCGCCCGCCAGGTGACGTCGCTCGCGTAGGCGATGGTCCGGGCGGCCTCGTAGACCTGGCGCAGCAGGGTGTCGGCGTCCAGCACACCGAGCCGCTCGGCGACCTGGTCCTGGTCCTGGAGGCTGAGCCGCTCGGTGGCCCGTCCGGTGGCCAGGTGCAGCGCGTCGCGGACGTCGGCGAGCCGCAGCGCGGCGGCCTCCAGGCCGTCCCGGGGCGCGTCGGCGAGCCAGGTGGCGGCGATCGCGTCCAGCGCGACCAGGTCGCGCAGCCCGCCGCGGGCCTCCTTGAGGTCGGGCTCCAGCAGGAAGGAGAGCTCACCGTGGCGTTCGGCCCGCTCCCGGCCCAGCTCGCGCAGCTCGGGCAGGCGCGCGGGGGCGCCGGCGCGCCAGTCGGTGAGCACCGCGGAGCGCAGCGCGGCGGTGAGTGCCGCGTCCCCGGCGAGGTGGCGGGCGTCCAGCAGGCCGAGCTGGGCCTTGAGGTCGGCGGCGGCGACGGAGCGGGCCTCGGAGACGGTGCGCACCGAGTGGTCGAGCTTGGCGCCCGCGTCCCAGACCGGGTACCAGATCCGCTCGGGCAGCTCGCGGGCGATCGGGCCGTCGTGCAGCAGCAGGACGTCGAGGTCGCTGCGCGGGGACAGTTCGCCGCGCCCGTAGCCGCCGACGGCGACCAGGGCGACGCCGCAGGCGGGGGCGCCGGCGGCGGTGAGCAGCCCGGCCAGCCAGTCGTCGGTGAGCCGGGCGAGCGCGGCCCGACGGGGGCGGCCGGTCAGGCCGGGCCGGTCGAGCAACTGGGCCCGGGCGGCGGCGTGGTCGGAGGGGGCGGAGGAGTCGGAGGGGCTGGTCTCGGTGGTCATGCGCGTGGGTCCCGTCCGTCAGGTGGGCCGCCGAGCGGTCTCAGGGCGTCACAGGGCGTCCGGCCCGCGTTCGCCGGTGCGGACCCGGACGGCGGTGTCGACCGGGATGCTCCACACCTTGCCGTCGCCGATCTTCCCGGTCCGGGCGGCCTTCACCAGGGCGTCGATGAGGCCGTCGGCGTCCTCGTCCTCGACCAGGACCTCGATCCGGATCTTCGGTACCAGGTCCACGGTGTACTCGGCGCCCCGGTAGACCTCGGTGTGGCCGCGCTGGCGGCCGTAGCCGCTGGCCTCGGTGACGGTCAGGCCGTGGACCCCGAAGGCCTGCAGGGCGGCCTTCACCTCGTCCAGGCGGTACGGCTTGATCACAGCGGTGATGAGCTTCATCAGGCGTCGACCTCGGTCTTCTCAACGGGCTTCTCGACGGACACGGCAACCGGCGCGGGGGCGGCACCGCCCAGGCTCGGCAGGGCCCGGGCCAGGCCGGCGCCCACGGCGCTGAAATCGTAGGCGGACTCGGCGTGTTCGGCCTGGTCGATGCCGGCCACCTCGACCTCCTCGGTGACCCGGAAGCCGACCAGCTTGTCGACCGCCTTCGCCAGCAGCCAGGACAGCACGAACGAGTACGCCGCGACCACCGCCACGCCCATCGCCTGCTTGCCGAGCTGGCCCAGCCCGCCGCCGTAGAACAGGCCCTTGGCGGTCTGGCCGACCCCGCCGGTGGCGAACAGGCCGATCAGCAGCGAGCCGATCGCCCCGCCGACCGCGTGCACGCCCACCACGTCGAGGGAGTCGTCGAAGCCCCAGCGGTACTTCAGCGAGACGGCGGCGGCGCAGACCGCGCCCGCGATCAGGCCGATCGCCACGGCGCCGAGCGGGCTGACCGAGCCGCAGGCCGGGGTGATCGCGACCAGTCCGGCCACCGCGCCGGAGGCGGCGCCCAGCGTGGTGAACGCGCCGTGCTTGAGCTTCTCGTAGATCAGCCAGCCGACCAGCGCCGCACCGGTGGCGACCTGGGTGTTGACCATCGCCATCGCGGCCACGCCGTTGGCGGCCAGCGCCGAGCCGGCGTTGAAGCCGAACCAGCCGAACCACAGCAGCCCGGAGCCGAGCATCACCAGCGGCAGGCTGTGCGGGCGCATCGGGTCCTTCTTGAAGCCGACCCGCTTGCCCAGCACCAGGCAGAGCGCGAGGCCCGCCACACCGGCGTTGATGTGCACGGCCGTCCCGCCGGCGAAGTCGATCACGCCGTTTCTGTCGCCGAGCCAGCCGCCGTGTCCGTTGTCGAAGAAGAACACCCAGTGCGCGACCGGGAAGTAGACGATCGTCACCCAGAGCGCGATGAACAGGCCCCAGGCGGCGAACTTCGCCCGGTCCGCGATGGCGCCGCTGATCAGCGCCGGGGTGATGATCGCGAACATCAGCTGGAAGACCGCGAACGCGGTCACCGGGATGGACCCGGTCAGCTCGTTCAGCCCGATCCCGCGCATCCCGAGGAAGTCCAGGTTGCCGATGAGTCCGGCGAAGGAGTCGGGCCCGAAGCTGAGCGAGTACCCGTAGAGGACCCAGAGCACGCTGACGATGCCGAGCGAGAGGAAGCTCATCGCCAGCATGTTCAGTGTGCTCTTGGCCCTGACCATGCCCCCGTAGAAGAAGGCCAGGCCCGGGGTCATCACCATGACCAGGGCCGCACTGATGAGCACGAAGGCGGTGTCGCCCGCGCTGAAGCCGTCCGGCATCGGCGTCTCCTCTGCGTGAAAGCCGCTCCACACCCCGGGAACCTGTCCCGTGCCACCCGGGGTGGCGGCGATGAAGAGGAGAGTGCCGAAGACTGGTTTCGGCCAGTGCGGTCGGTTGTTTCGCGGCCGTGACGCGTGCGTCGCGCGGGTTACGGGCACGTGAACCGCGGCCCCGTCCCAGGGCCGGATGGGCTACCGTGCCGCCGCACGCCACCACCGGTGGCCCAGAAGCCACCGACCGCGGCGGCGGCGGCCGTCGCGGTCGGTGGAGTCCGGTGCGGGGGTCGCTCAGACCACCGAGACGTACTCCGGGATGTCCTGGACCACCCGCTCCTTGAGTCGGCTCACCGCGTCCACGCCCTTGAACCGGGCGGAGGCGGCCTCCGTCGTCTTGCGCACCCGGGAGTTCAGCCGCTCCGAGCGCACCTTCGTCGCGATGTCCACCGCCTGCTCGGCGTACACCACCGCCTCCTCGGCCTCCTTCTGCAGCAGGTGCACGCTGGCCATGCCGATCAGGTTGAAGGCGTACGAGCGCACGTGGTCCTCGTCCTGCCGGAACAGGTCGACCGCGCGCTCCATCACCGGCGCGGACAGCGAGGCGTACAGCTGGGCGTTGTCCGAGTGGTACGCGAGGTCGCGGAAGGAGTGCGCGTTCTCGGCGTTCAGCTCGGCCGGCGAGAAGAACTTCAGCCAGTCCGGATCGCCGTCCCCGTCCCGGATGTCGGTGAAGGTGTCCTCGGCCAGCCGGATCGCCCGGGCGCAGCGGTTCACCTCGCCGATGGTGGCGTAGGCGCGCGCCTCCATCGCGTACAGCAGGGACTGCTGGCGCGGGGTGGCGGTGTCCCGGCTGCCGTACTGCGCCAGGTGGATCAGTTCCAGGGCGTCCTCACCCCGGTTGAGGTGGATCATCTGGCGGCTCATGTCGGTGAGGATCAGGGCGCCGAACGGGCGGTCGCCGGCCTCCTTGGCCGCGTGCAGGGCGAGCACGTAGTACTTCTGCGCGCTCGGGTGCATCCCGACGTCGTAGGACATCCAGCCGGCCAGGTGGGCGAGCTCGGCGGTGAGCCGGAACAGCCGCTTGGTGGTGTCCTCGGTGTACGTCTCCTGGAGCAGGTCGGTGACCTCGTGGAGCTGGCCGACCACGGCCTTGCGGCGCAGCCCGCCGCCGTTCTGGGCGTCCCACTGGCGGAACATGACCGTGGTCTGCTCCAGCAGTTCCAGCTCGGGCTCGGAGAGCCGGCCGGTGAACGCCTCGCCGCCGTTGGCCGCGGTGAGGATCGGGGTGGGCATGCCGGTCGGGCCGGGGGCGAGCCAGCGCTGCATCGGCTCGATCAGCGCGGCGCCGGCGGTCAGCGCGAGCGAGGTGCCGAGGAAGCCCCGGCGGTTGAGCATCAGGTCACTGCGGGAGTATTCACTGATCAGCTGGACGGTCTGCGGGGCGCTCCAGGGCAGGTCCACGCCGCCGCCGACGGTGGAGACCGGGATCGCGGCGCGCAGGCCGAGGTCCTCGATCGAGACCACGGAGCCGAAGCGCTCGGAGAACAGCTCCGACATGATCTTGGGGATCGGCTCGCGGGGCTGCTCGCCGTCGAGCCAGCGGCGCACCCGCGAGGTGTCGGTCGACACGTGGTGGGCGCCGATCTGCCGGGCCCGGCGGTTGACCTGGCGGGCCAACTCCCCCTTCGACCAGCCACTGCGGGCGAACCACGTAGTCAGCTTCTCATTGGGTTGCTTCTCTGCCATGGGAACGTCCCCATCCCGCCCGGCCCCTTCGGGGCCCCCGATCGTGACCGCCCGACGGTTGCGGGCTCTTGCCAGACGTGCCGTGCCTGAGGTGTTGCGGTACCGCCTCGTCGTACTGGTGTGCCATCCCCGGACGGTGTGTCAGATCCCCAACTCCCGTTCCCCGGCGGCCCGGAGCAGGCTCCATGGCGACGTCCGTGTGCTGAACGTAGTGCCCCGCGAGGTACCCGTGGGAGCGGCCCTGGCGAAACGCCACCTTTCGCCACCCCCAGGAGTGAACCGAAGCCAGGGGGCACACGCTTCACTGGATAGGCCCGACGGTCCGGCATATGCGGGCCGCCAAGTCCTCCGGCCAACGCCGACGGACCCGGCGGACCCCGCAATCCACCGCAGTCACAAGCGAGTTCGCCACCCACTCGGGACAGCGACAGCCTCGCGTACCCGACGATCCGGCATCGGCGCCGCCCCTACAAGGCGGCGCCCGAGGCGCACCACCGCAACAGGCGCACGCCAAGCGCTGCGCGCCGCCACCGCACAACGCACCACGCAACGGACAATCAACACACAGTCACCATCCCGTAACCATCGGCAACGAGAACCTGTTGGGGGAGGCATGGACAACCTGTTCGGCGAACTTCGACTGGGGCACCTGCGGCTGGCACCGCTGGGCGCGCGCCGCCGCACCAAGGTCACCGCGTCCCAGGCCGCCGCGGAGTACACCGGCCGCTGGGGCTGGGCGGTCGCCACCGGCGCATCGGTCGGTGGCGCCACCACCCCGACCCGCTGTCCCTGCGGCGCCCACCGCTGCGCCGCGCCCGGCCTGCACCCCGTACCGGGCACCAGGAGCCGGGCCCGGGCCGTCGGCGCCGAGGGCTCCGTCCTGTTCCCCACCGGCCGCGCCTTCGACGTCCTGGACGTCCCCGAGCAGGCCGGCCTGCAGGCGCTGGTCCGGCTGGAGCGGATGGGCACCCAGGTCGGCCCGGTGCTCGCCCCGCCCACCGGCCGGCTGCAGTTCCTGGTCGCCGCCGGGACCGCCCGCCGACTGCCCGACCTGCTCTACCGGATGGGCTGGGACGACGCCGCGCTCGACCTGGCCTGCCACGGCGAGGGCGGCTACGTCGCCGCCCCGCCCACCGTCCTCGGCGGGCTCGGCCCGGTCCGCTGGCTGCGCCGCCCCACCCGCGACAACGCCGGCTGCCCG
This sequence comes from Kitasatospora sp. NPDC058190, assembly GCF_042883685.1. Lineage (NCBI taxonomy): Bacteria > Bacillati > Actinomycetota > Actinomycetes > Kitasatosporales > Streptomycetaceae > Kitasatospora > Kitasatospora sp. NPDC058190. Next base: position 34,873 of record NZ_JBHVVI010000039.1, on the reverse strand, counting down.
CCCGAGGCCCGGCTGCTGCTCGGCACCCTCGCCTACGCCTGCCACCGCAGCCGCGAGCGCACCGCCGAGCCCGCCTGGATCGCCTCGTGACCCCCTGATTCGCCTGCTCGCCTCCGGGGCGCTCTGGCCTGGTGCCGACGGTCGTCGCACTGATACTCGCCCCCTCGCCTCCGGGGCGCTCTGGCCTGGTGCCGACGGTCGTCGCACTGATACTCGCCCCCTCGCCTCCGGGGCGCTCTGATCCGGTGCCGACGGTCGTCGCTCCGGCGCTCGTGCCTCGCTTGTCGCTTCTCCCTTTCGGCACCGGCGCGCCCCTTCGGCTCGGCTCGGGGCGGTGGACTCGCCCGCTCGGCCCTTCGGCTCGGGGCGGCGGCCCTCCCGGGGCACGCGAAAGGGCCCGCCCCCGGAGGAGCGGACCCTTCGACCGACGGGGAGCCCCGGTCAGTCCCCGATCAGCGCGTCCACGAACGCACCCGGCTCGAACGGCGCCAGGTCGTCCGCGCCCTCGCCCAGACCGATCAGCTTGACCGGCACGCCCAGCTCGCGCTGCACCGCGACCACGATGCCGCCCTTGGCGGTGCCGTCCAGCTTGGTCAGCACGATGCCGGTGATGTCCACCACCTCGGCGAACACCCGGGCCTGGATCAGACCGTTCTGACCGGTGGTGGCGTCCAGCACCAGCAGCACCTCGTCCACCGGGCCGTGCTTCTCGACGACCCGCTTGACCTTGCCCAGCTCGTCCATCAGGCCGGTCTTGGTGTGCAGTCGGCCGGCCGTGTCGATCAGCACGGTGTCCACGCCCTCGGCGATGCCCTCCTTGACCGCGTCGAAGGCGATCGAGGCCGGGTCCCCGCCCTCCGGGCCGCGCACGGTGTGCGCACCGACCCGCTCGCCCCAGGTCTGCAGCTGGTCCGCGGCGGCGGCCCGGAAGGTGTCGGCGGCGCCGAGCACCACCCTGCGGCCGTCGGCGACCAGGACGCGGGCCAGCTTGCCGGTGGTGGTGGTCTTGCCGACGCCGTTGACGCCGACGACCAGGACCACGGCCGGGCCCTCCTCGTGCTTGACGGAGCGGACGGTGCGGTCGGAGTCCGTGCCGATCAGCTCGACCAGTTCCTCGCGCAGCAGCGCGCGCAGCTCGTCGGGCGTCCGGGTGCCGAGTACCTTCACCCGGGTGCGCAGCCGCTCGACCAGCTCCTGGGTCGGGGTGACGCCGACGTCGGCGGTGAGCAGGGTGTCCTCGATCTCCTCCCAGGTGTCCTCGTCCAGGTGCTCGCGGGAGAGCAGCGAGAGCAGGCCCTTGCCGATCGAGTTCTGCGAGCGGGAGAGCCGGGAGCGCAGCCGGACCAGCCGGCCGGCGGTGGGCTCGGGGACCTCGACGGCGGGCGCCGCCTCGGCCGCCTCGGGAGCCTCGACCTCGACGGCCTCGACGACCTCGGGGGCTTCGGGGGCCGCAGGGGCCTCGGGAAGCGGCACCTCCTCGACGGTGCGGCGCGGCTCCTCGGTGGGCGGCGCGGCCTCCTCGCCGACCTGAGGCTCCTGCGGGGTGGTCTTCGGCGCCGTGATGACCGGCGCCTGCGACTTCGGGGGCAGCTGCTGGCGTCGTCTGCCGGAAACGACGAGGCCCGCGATCGCGCCGATGGCGATCACGGCGATGACTACGGCAAGGATCACGTATTCCACATCAATCTCCTTCGCTGGGTCCCTCGATAGAGTGATCCTTCGGTCACCGACGCACGAGCGTCTGCGCCTCCCCTACGCTGACCACTGTGCCATCCGGCACCGGTCAGGGCTTGGCCGTCACGAGGTCGTCCAACGGCTGGGTGAGAAGCCCCCTCGCTATGTGAGGGGGAGGAGTCACAACCCGTCCAGTATCCGGGATCGGTTCCGCCGTGGGCAGCAGCCCCGGCGCAGGCCGACGGATCAGTCCGTCGGCCCGGAGGCACTCGCCTCCTCGTGCTGTCGAGGCAGCACCGCGCGTGACTTCCGCTCGCGGTGCTCCTCGCGCAGCCGCTGGCTGATCACCTGGGAGATCCCGTCCCCCTTCATGGTCACGCCGTACAGGGCGTCGGCGGACTCCATGGTCAGCTTCTGGTGGGTGATCACGATCAACTGGGAGCTCTCCCGCAGCTCCTCCATGATCCCGATCAGCCGGCGCAGGTTGGTCTCGTCCAGCGCCGCCTCCACCTCGTCCATCACGTAGAAGGGGCTGGGCCGGGCCTTGAAGATCGCCACCAGCAGCGCCACCGCGGTCAGCGAGCGCTCGCCGCCGGACAGCAGCGACAGCCGCTTGACCTTCTTGCCGGGCGGGCGGGCCTCCACCTCGACCCCGGTGGTGAGCATGTTGTCCGGGTCGGTCAGCACCAGCCGTCCCTCGCCGCCCGGGAAGAGCCGGGCGAAGACGCCCTCGAACTGGGCCGCGGTGTCGTGGTACGCCGAGGTGAACAGCTGCTCGACCCGCTGGTCCACGTCCCGGACGATGTCCATCAGGTCGCGCCGGCTGCGCTTGAGGTCGTCCAGCTGCTCGCCGAGGAACTGGTGGCGCTCCTCCAGCGCGGCGAACTCCTCCAGCGCCAGCGGGTTGACCTTGCCGAGCTGCTGGTACGCCTTCTCGGCGGCCTTCAGCCGCTTCTCCTGCTCGGCCCGGACGTACGGGTACGGCTCCCCCGGCTCCTTCCCCTCCTCAGGCGTGGACGGCGGGACGGGCTGGTCCGGCCCGTACGCGGCGAGCAGTTCGCCCCCGTCGATGCCGAACTCCTCCAGCGCCCGGGCCTCCAGCTGCTCGATCCGCAGCCGCTTCTCCGCCCGCAGCACCTCGTCCCGGTGCCCGGCGTCGACCAGCTTGTCCAGCTCCTCCTTGAGGCCGCGGCCGTGCTCCCGGTGCTCCCGCAGTTCGTCCTCGCGCTCGGCACGCGCCTGTTCGACCGCCGCACGCTCGGCGTCCGCGCGGGACAGCGACACCTCCAGGCAGGCCAGCAGCTGCCGGGCGCCCGCGGCGACGGCCGTCGCCACCCCGGCGTCGTGCTCGGCGCGGCGGCGACGCTCGGCGGCCCGGGCGCGCGCCTCCCGCTCGGCGCGGGCCGCCCGGTCCAGCTGGTCGGCCCGTCCGGCCAGGGCGCGGACCCGCTCCTCGTGGGTGCGCACCGCGAGCCGGGCCTCCAGCTCGGCCTGCCGGGCGGCGGAGGCGGCCTCGGCCAGTCGCTGCTGCTCGGCGGGGTCCGGCTCGTCCTCCCCGGCGTCCGCCGACTCCTCGGCCACGGCGAGCCGTTCGGCCAGCTCCTCGGCGGTGGCGAGCAGTTCGGCCAGACCCTGTTCGGCCCGGGCGGCGGCGGCCGACAGCCGCTCGGCCTCCCCGGCGGCGGCGCGGGCCTGTCCGCCGAGGCGGCCGAGCGCACCGGCCACCTGGGCCCGCTCCTTCTCCGCCTGCCTCCGCAACTCGGCGAGTTGCTCCACCTCGGTGGCCGACTCCCGGCGCAGCTCGGTGAGTTCGGCCAGCCGCTCGGCCGACGCGGTGCAGCGCAGGGTGAGTTCCCCGATCGCCCGGGCCGCCTCGTCCACGGCCGCCTGGGTCTCCAGCAGACTGGGCGCTCCGCCGGAGCCGCCGTGGGCGAAGCCGGCGCCCAGCCGGTCCCCCTCGGCGGTGACGGCGGACAGTCCGGGGCGTTCGGCGACCAGTCGCAGCGCCGAGTCCAGGTCGGCGACCACCGCCACCCCGGCCAGCAGGTTCCGGACGGCGGCGAGCAACTCGGCCGGGCCGTCCACCAGTTCACCGGCCCAGCGGGCCCCGTCCGGCAACTCCCCGGCCGGATGCGGAACTTCCGCGGCCCCGGCGATCAGCAGCGCGGCCCGCCCGGCGTCCTGGTCGCGCAGCAGCCGCAGCGCCCCGGCGGCGGCGGACGGGGAGTCCACGGCCACCGCGTCGGCCGCAGCCCCGAGCGCCGCGGCGACGGGGACCTCGCATCCGGCCTCGATCCGCAGCAGCGCGGCCGCCGGGCCCAGCAGTCCGGTCAGCCGCTCCCCCGCGTCCAGCAGCGCGCCGGTGCCGTCCTTGCGGCGCAGTCCGAGCGAGAGCGCCTCGTGCCGCGCGGTGAGCCCGGCCCGTTCGCGCTCGGCGGCCCCGGCCGTCTCCCGGGCGGCGGCCAGCTCCCGTTCCACCGCGGCCAGCCGTTCCCGGGCCTGCCGGTGCCCGGCCTCTGCCTGCTCGTCGTCCCCGGTCAGGCCGTCGACCTGCTGCTGGAGCTCGTCCAGTTCGCCCTGGGCGGCCTCGGCGCGCAGCAGCGCCTCGTCCCGGGCTTCGGTGAGCCGGCCGATCTCGGCCTCGGCCGAGGCGGCCTTGGAGCGGGCCGCGACCGCCTGCCCCTGCAGCCGGGCCAGGCCCTCCCGGCGGTCCGCGATGGCCCGGGCGGCGTCCCGCAGCCGGCGTTCCTCGGCGGCCAGTTCGCGTTCCAGCTCGCTCTTGCGCTCGACCGCCTCGGCCAGCGCGTACTGGGCCTCCTCCAGTGCCTCGGCGAGAGCGGCCTCCTCCTCGCGGACCCGCTCGGCCTCCCGCTCCAGTTCCTCCGGGTCACGACCGCGCCGCTCCTCGGCCTGTCCCCCGGCGGCGGCGTGTCGGGCCCGGGCCTCGGCCAGTCCGATGGTGCCGCGGGTGCGTTCGGCGAGCGCGGAGAGCCGGTACCAGGTCTGCCGGGCGGTCTCCAGGCTCGGGCCGAGCCGCTGGACCTGCGCATCCAGGACCCGTTCGCGCTGCACGGCCCGGGCCAGTTCCTGTTCGACGGTGGTGCGGCGCAGTCGCAGCGCGAGTTCGTCGGCGATCTCGGCCTCGACGGCCTGGCGCAGGGTGAGCAGGTCGTCGGCGAGCAGCCGCAGCCGGGCGTCGCGCAGGTCGGCCTGGATGCCGGCGGCGCGGCGGGCGATCCTGGCCTGTCGGCCGAGCGGTCCGAGTTGGCGGCGCAGTTCGGCCACCAGGTCCTGGACGCGGTTGAGGTTGGCCTGCATCGCGTCCAGCTTCCGCAGCGCCTTCTCCTTGCGCTTGCGGTGCTTGAGGACGCCGGCCGCCTCCTCGATGAAGGCGCGGCGGCCCGTCGGGTCGGCGTGCAGGACGGAGTCGAGCTGGCCCTGGCCGACGATGACGTGCATCTCGCGGCCGATGCCGGAGTCGGAGAGCAGCTCCTGGATGTCCAGCAGGCGGCAGGTCTCGCCGTTGAGCGCGTACTCGCTGCCGCCGTTGCGGAACATGGTCCGGGTGATCGTCAGCTCGGAGTAGTCGATCGGCAGGGCGCCGTCGCCGTTGTCGATGGTGAGGCTGACCTCGGCGCGGCCGAGCGGGGCGCGCCCGCTGGTCCCGGCGAAGATGACGTCCTCCATCTTGCCGCCGCGCAGCGACTTGGCGCCCTGCTCGCCCATCACCCAGGACAGCGCGTCGACGACGTTCGACTTGCCGGAGCCGTTCGGGCCGACGACGCAGGTGATGCCCGGCTCGAAGCGCAGGGTGGTGCTGGAGGCGAAGGACTTGAACCCGCGCAGCGTCAGGCTCTTCAGGTGCACGCGGCCGGTCTCCTCAATCGCTCACAACGGGAACCGACTGTATCCGGAGTCCGACACGACGAAGGGACGCCACATCCGGGCGTCCCTTGCAAAGCTGCGTCCCTTTCGGGGCGGCTCAGTGCACAGCGGCGTCGATCTGTGAGGACCGGGGCGGGGCTCAGGTCAGAGCCGGCTCCCGCTGGTCCAGATCGATGCTGTTGAGCAGCGAGTGCTCGTCAGCGACAGCGGTGAGCGCGTCGTTCTCAGCCTGCATCCGAAGGAGCTCGGCTTCAAGGTCCTGGACGCGCTGCTGAAGCCGTCGCATCTCGGAGAGCATTCGCGGGTCGGGGCCGCCGACGTACCCGAGAAGCGCCTTTGCCATGATGAATGGTCCTCCACGCTGAGTGACCGAACCGGAACGGTACAGGTCTAGGGGGAAGGGGGACGCACGCGCGGCGCGCACCGGAAGTGCTGGCTGAGCACTACGGCACAACCACCGTGAGCTGGGCTCACGAGGGCATGCGCCTACCGGGATGCGCGATCGTGTGCGCGGGCTTCAAGCGTCTCACCAAAGACGGTACGGGTCAACACGATCACCGCACGCTACCGCGCCCCTGTCACCTGCCTGGCGGTGTCGTCACGCCTGGGGGTCTCGGGCCGGGTCCACCACGTGCTCGTGGATCATCGTTCGATGCGGAGTCAACCACGAGTCTGCCCGAATGGCAACCGTCTGACACCGACGGTTGCGGATCATTTCCGGAACGCGACGGCAGCGGGCCGGGAAACGGGGGCTCAGCGGATCTCGAAGCTCTCGTAGCCCGCGCCGACGGCGGTCCAGATCTCGGTCACACCGCTCACCGCGCCGGGCGTGTCGGGGCCCCGCAGCAGGGCCAGCAGCTCCTCGCAGTCGGCGGCCTGCCCCTCGGCCACCACCTGCACCCGGCCGTCTCCGAGGTTGCTGGCGTAGCCGGTCAGGCCGATCTCCAGCGCCCGCGCCCTGGTCCACCAGCGGAACCCGACCTCCTGGACCTTCCCCCGGACCCAGGCGGTCACCCGGACCGGTTCATCACTGTGGGCGTCACGACCGTGCATGCCCCGACCCTAACCGGCGGTGCGGCCGGTCACAGCTCCACGGGGCCCTCGACCGTCCAGCCCGGGGTGTGCACCTCGGCGTGCAGTTCGCCGCGGCGGGCCTCCCGGCCGCAGGTGCGGCACACCCAGGCCGGGTCGAAGGGGTGCGGCTGGTGGCCCTCGGGCTCGTGGGCGAAGGTCACCGGGGAATCCGGCCCCAGCCAGCGGTCGCCCCAGACGCGCAGCGCGTGGGCGAGCGGGGCGAGGTCCCGGCCGGCCTCGGTGAGGTGGTACTCGTAGCGCGGCGGCCGCTCGCTGTACGGGCGGCGCTCGACCACCCCGGCCTCCTCCAGCGCCCGCAGCCGCGCGGTCAGCCGGTCGCGCGGGGCGCCGGTGTTGCGGGCGATCCGGTCGAAGCGGTGGTTGCCGTAGAACAGCTCGCGCACCGCCAGCAGCGCCCACTTCTCGCCCACCACCTGGAGCGCCGCCGCCATCGAGCACGGTCGGCCGGGAACGGCGGCGAGGGTGTGGGCGGGCGGGGTGTCGGAGGTCACGGTGCCAGCCTGCCACACCGGGTTGGCTTCTCAAACCGGGTCGCTCGGCCCTGCCCGAGGACGGCGAACGGCCCCGCCGGAAGAACCGGCGGGGCCGTGGGGTCAGGCTCGGATCAGCGGGTCACCAGTCGTCGCCACCGCCACCGAAGTCGCCGCCACCGCTCCAGTCGCTGCCGCTGAAGTCTGCGGCGTTGAAGTCGGCCCCGGTGTAGTCGCCGCCGTCGTACTGGTCCTGGTAGCCGTGGTGGCTCTCCATCATCGGCGCCGCGGCGTAGGCGGGCTCGCTCATCATCGAGCCGAGCACGGTGCCGACCAGCAGGCCCGGCAGCAGGCCGCCGCCGAAGCTGCTGTAGTACCCGCCCGCGTACGGCGCGTAGGCCGGGCCGGCGTTCCAGTACGGCTGCGGGCCGTACTCGGTGTCGACGGTGCGGACCGCCGGGTCGAGGCCGGCCGCGACCCGGTCGGCGTCGGCCTGGCAGACCGGGACGGAGCGGGCGGCGCCGCCGGCCGGGGCCCAGTCGACGTCCTTGACGGACGGGCCGTGGCGCGGGTCCATGAAGCACGGGGGACGGCGCTCGGGCAGCGGGCGCTTCTCCCGCCGGGCGGCCAGGGTGGCCAGCGCGAACCGGCCGTCCTCGATCGCCTCGGTGACCTGCTTGACGTCGTCCGGCTTCTTGGCCTCGTTCATCAGCCGCTTGGAGGTCTCGTACGAGTCCAGGGCGCGGCTGTAGTCGGTGCGCTGGGCGTCGTCGGCGTCCGACGCGCCGGGGCTGAAGTCCAGCCGCTCCAGCTCGGTGCCGAAGGCGGTGATGTCCTCGTCGACGACGCGGCGCAGCTGCTCCAGCTCGGCGCGAGCCTGCTCCTCCTTGCGCTTCTTGGCGCGGCGGAAGAGGAAGAAGACGCCGGCGCCGGCCAGCACCACCAGCACGACCGGGATGATCACCCAGGCGATCGAGGTGCTGTGGTTGACCCCGGTGCCCTTGGTCTGCGGGGCGGCCTGGTCGACGAAGTCGTTCAGGGTGGCGTTGATGTCACCCTTGTCGGCACGGGCGACGGCGCCCCCGATCCGGTCCGCCACGCCGACGCCCATCGCGCCGCGGTCGGCGCGGGCCAGGAAGCCGCTGTTGCCCCGCCAGACGCCGTAGACGCCGTCGATGCCCACCAGGGTGCGCAGGTCCGTGAGGACGGTGTCCTTGTTGGCGGCGTCGGGGACGACCGCGATGAAGATCGGCTTGTCGGCCTTCTCGATCTTCTTGGTCAGGGCGTCGGCCTGGGCCTGGCTGAAGCGGTCCAGCATCGACGGGGCGACGTAGACCTGCCCCTTCTTCAGGGTGGCGGCGGCGTCGCTCAGGCCGCCGGCCGCGGAGGCCGAAGGCGCCAGGAGGAGCATCAGCCCGAGCAGCGCCGCCACCAGGGCAAGTGGCCCGGCGCCCCGGGTACGTCGGGCAAGGGTTCTCATGACCCCGACGCTACCGCGACCAGCGGCAGAGAACGGCATACCCTTCGCATACTGGTTATGACAAGATTCCCCGCCGACCGCCGGGGCGGTACCCCTTCTCGCGGATGAGATTTCCCCCAGTCGCCCCTGAGACGGGTGGGGCGTGGGAACCAGCGGAGACGCCCGGACGTACGTCCCGGCGGGCCCGGGGTGGTGCGGGGGCGGCCCTGCGGCGGCCCGGGGGGCGTCCCGACCGTACCGCGCGAACGGGCATAGTGGGTCCCGGACCACTGGTCCCATTACCTGTTCTTGACCCAACTCCCGATCGGAGCGCTCGGTGATCATCGGCCTCGTCACGGCCGTGGCGGCATCCGCCTGCTACGGCACCGGCTCGGTCCTGCAGGCCGTCGGATCCCGCCGCTCCGCCCAGGAGGAGGCGGCCAAGGGCGCCACCACCTCGACCACCGAGCACGGCGGACCGAGTCTGTCCTCCACCGCCAAGGCCGCCGTCACCTGGGAGTTCATCACCGGTACGGTGCTCGACCTGATCGGCTTCGGGCTGGGCGCGCTGGCCGCGCGGTTGCTGCCGCTGTTCCTCTCCCAGACCATCATCAGCGCCAACCTGGTGATCACCGCGCTGCTCAGCATCAAGCTGCTGGGCATCCGGCTCAAGCAGCTGGAGTGGGCGTCGATCGGCGTGCTCTGCTCGGCGCTGGTGCTGCTGGCCGTCTCGGCCGGGCCGGAGGGTGGCCACCACGCGGAGATGGCCTTCCACTGGTGGCTGCTGATCATCACCACCGTGCTGCTGGTCGGCGGCAGCCTGCTGGTGCGCCGGATGGGCTCCAAGGGCGCGATCGTCGCCGGTCTGCTCTCCGGCCTCGGCTTCGGCGGCCTGGGCGTGGGTGTGCGCATCCTCAACGGCCTGGAGCCCTTCGACCTCGGGCAGCTGCTCTCCGACCCGGCGCTGTACGCGATCCTGATCGGCGGCCTCGGCGGCATGTACGTGCACACCGTGGCGCTGCAGATCGGCTCGGTGAACGGCGCGACCGCCGCGCTGGTGGTCGGCGAGACGGTGCTGCCCGGCGCGGTCGGCGTGCTCTGGCTCGGCGACTCCTCCAAGGCCGGCCTGGGCTGGCTCGGCGTGGTCGGCTTCCTGCTCGCGGTGGTGTCCGCGGTTGGCGTCGCCTACTTCGGCCAGGACACCCACGGCGCCCCGGCCGAGGAGCCCGCCGGGCACCCGGAACTCGCCAGGAAGTAGCGGCTCAGCCCCCGCTGCGGGTCCGCGGCACGCGCTGGCAGCGGGGGCAGAAGTAGCTGGAACGGTTCATCCAGGCGGCCCGCCGGATCGGGGTGCCGCAGCGGCGGCAGGGCTCCTGTTCGCGGCCGTAGGCGTCGAGGTCCCGGGAGAAGTAGCCGCTCTCGCCGTTCACGTTGACGTACAGGCTGTCGAAGCTGGTGCCGCCGACGGCGAGCGCCGCGGTCATCACGTCCCGGGCGTTGGCCAGCAGCAGGGCGGCCTGCGGGCGGGTGAGCGTCCCGGTCGGGCGGTCGTAGTGCAGCTTGGAGCGCCACAGCGCCTCGTCGGCGTAGATGTTGCCGACGCCGCTGATCAGGGTCTGGTCCAGCAGCGCCCGCTTGACCGTGGTGCGCTTGGCCCGGAGCGCGGCCGCGAAGGCCTCGTCGTCGAAGCGCGGGTCGAGCGGGTCGCGGGCGATGTGCGCGATGGAGACCGGCGTGCCCTCCGGGTCGCGCTCCTCGGCCTCCTCGACCGCCAGGCCGCCGAAGGTCCGCTGGTCGACGAAGCGCAGCTCGCGCCCGCCATCGGTGAAGCGCAGCCGGACCCGCAGATGGGTCTCGTCCGGCGTCGACGGGTCCTGGACGAGGAGCTGGCCGCTCATCCCGAGGTGGCCGATCAGCGAGAAACCCGCGCCGGTGCCGGTCAGCGGCACCCAGAGGTACTTGCCGCGCCGCTGCGCGGTGCCGAGCGTGGTGCCGGTCAGCCGGGCCGTGAAGTCGGCCGCGCCGGCCGGCTGGCGGCGCACCGCGCGCGGGTGCAGCACCTGGACGTCGGCGACGGTCCGCCCGGCGACCCAGTTCGCCAGACCGCGGCGGACGACCTCGACCTCGGGAAGTTCGGGCACGGGAACAGGCCTCCTGCGAAGAAGATGTCGGCAGGAGTGAAGGCTACTTCCAGGTCACGCCCCGGCGGGCAGCCGGTCCGCGTACTTCTCCTTGATCGCGCGCCAGGCGCTCTCGGCGGCCTTCTGCTCGGCTTCCTTCTTGGAGCGGCCGACGCCGCTGCCGAAGTCCTCGCCAGCCACCCGGGCCGCCGCGGTGAAGGTCTTCTCGTGGTCCGGGCCGGACTCCATGACCACGTACTCGGGCACCCCGATGCCCACCGAGGCGGTGAGCTCCTGGAGGCTGGTCTTCCAGTCCAGGCCGGCTCCCAGCTGAGAGGACTCCTCGATCAGCGGGTCGAACAGGCGGTGGACGAACTCGGTCGCCGCCTCCAGACCGCGGTCCAGGTAGACGGCCCCGATCACGGCCTCGACCGTGTCGGCGAGGATCGACGACTTGTCGCGGCCGCCGGTGCCCTCCTCGCCCTTGCCGAGCCGGATGAACGCGCCGAGGTCCAGGCCCCGGCCGACGTCCGCGAGCGCGCGGGAGTTGACGACCGCGGCGCGCAGCTTGGCGAGCGTGCCCTCCGGGACGTCCGGGTGGACGCGGTAGAGGGTGTCGGTCACCACCAGGCCCAGCACCGAGTCGCCGAGGAACTCCAGGCGCTCGTTGGTGGGCAGACCCCCGTTCTCGTACGCGTACGAGCGGTGGGTCAGGGCACGTACCAGAAGGGCGCGCTCAAGCGTGTACCCGAGGCGCCCTTCCAGGACGTCGTATTCGGTCGAAGCCGGCCCGCCGGCCTTGCCGCTACCCGAAGAACCCTTCGAGGCAGAGGACGCCTTGCGGGTGGAGTTACCGTCCGACATCGATCCGTACACCCCGCCGATCAGACCGAGAGGACCTGGCGGCGGTTGTACGTGCCGCAGCTGGGGCACGCGATGTGGCCGAGCTTCGGCTCGTGGCAGCGGTCGCACGCCACGAGGGCCGGAACGACGGCCTTCCAGTTGGAACGGCGGTGGCGCGTGTTGCTGCGCGACATCTTCCGCTTCGGAACAGCCACGGCTACTTCTCCTGGTTCTCGGCGGCACCCTCACGGGTGTCGCTGTTCTTGATCCCGTCACCCTCGTCGCCGGGGGCGGCGGAGAGTCCCTGCAGAGCCGCCCACCGGGGGTCGGCGGCGTCGTGGTGGTGCGTCGGGTCGTCACTCAGGCGTGCTCCGCACTCGGAGCACAGGCCCAGGCAGTCGTCCTGGCACACCGGCTGCAGCGGCAGTGCGAGCACCACCGCGTCACGCAGCACCGGCTGGAGGTCGAAGAAGTCGCCCTCCAGGCGGTAAGTCTCTTCCTCCGAGTCCTCGTCGAGGTCCTCGGTCCCGGTGGTCCGGGCGCGGTGGCGCTCGTCGGACTCCGGGTAGTAGTACAGCTCCTGGAAGTCCACGTCGATGTCGAAGTCGACGGGCTCCAGGCACCGGACGCACTCGCCCTCGACGTGGGCGTCGGCGGTGCCGGTGACCAGCACGCCCTCGACCACGGACTCCAGGCGGAGCTCCAGCTCGATCGGGCTCTTCTCCGGGACGCCGATCACGTCGATGATCCCGAAGCCCTCGGGGGCCTCCAGGGTCCGACTCACCTTGCGCATGGCGCCCGGACGACGGCCCAGCTCGTGCGTGTCGAACACGAGGGGGTCGCGGTGGTCGAGGCGGTTCAAGGTGTCCTGACTTCCATCGGAATCAATGCTGCGTGTCCCCATTCGAGTCGACGTTGCGAGGGCAAGCCGACGGCCGGACATGGGGATGCCGGAGTGGTCAGACTACCGGAGTCTCCCGCCAGGCCCAACTTCGGTCCCGTCAGGAGACTCCCGGCAGCCCCGCCGGGGACCGGCTCAGCGGCCGCCGAGCTCCCGCAGCCGGGTCATGTCGATCATGCTGGTGTCGAAGAAGCTGGTCTCGTCCAGGCCCTGCTGCTGGTGCGGCACCGCCGGGGGCAGGGCGGGCTGCTGGTGGTGCGGCACGGCCGGGGGCAGAGCCTGCTGCTGCGGGTAGGTGTAGCCGTCGTACGGCTGGGCCCCGTAGCCGTCCTGCTGCTGGGGATACCCGTAGGCGCCGCCCTGCTGCTGGTCCTGGTAGCCGGGCTGTTGCGGGTAGCCGCCCTGCTGCTGGTGGCCCCACTGGGTGCTGTACGGGTCGCCCTGGCCGGCCGGGTCGAAGCCGCCCCCGTACACCTCGGCGTACTGCCCGCCCTGCTGGTGGGCGGCGGCCGCGTACTGGTCGGCGCCGGAGTCCTGCCAGCCGGCCGCGGCCGGGGTCTGCTCGGGCCAGGTCTGCTGCTGCGGGACGTCCTCGCGGTACCAGGCGATGTCGTCGCCGTCGGCGTCCGCGGCGAAGCCGGCGGCCACCGCCTCGGCCCGCTCCTTGGCCTGCTGCGCCTCGTCGGCGGCGGCCAGGTAGGCGCCCAGCTCGTCGATCGGCCGCTTGCCGAGGAGCTTGTCGCGGCCCTTGCCGACCGCCTCCAGGGTGGCGCCGAGCACGTTCTCCAGCGTGGCGAGCTTCACATCGACGTACTCGTCGACCTCGGGGCTCGGGCTGATCCGCTGCGGCTGGAACTCCTCGCCGTCGGTCTCGCCCTCGTGGTCGGCCTCGAAGACGCCGGAGTCGCCGCGCAGCTTGGTCCGGCCGCGGCCGACCGCGCCGAGCGTCTTGGTCAGCACGACCTCGAAGTTGGCCAGCTTGCTGTCCACGTAGTCGTCCGCCTCGGCCCGCTTGGCCTCGACCTCGCCCCGGGCCTCGGCCAGGATCCGGTCCGCCTCGGCCTGCGCCCGGCGGACCACCTCGGTGTCCGAGATGAGCGAGCCGCGCTCGGCGTGCGCGCCCTGGATGATCCGATCGGCCTCGGCCTCGGCGTCCGCCACCACCTGCTCGTGGTCGGCCATCACCGACTGCGCCTGGGCGAGTTCGGCGGGCAGGGCCGCCTTGAGGTCGTTGAGCAGGCCGATCAGCTCGGCCCGGTTCACCACGCAGGAGGCCGACATCGGCATCGAGCGGGCGTTCTCGACCGCCGCCACGATCTCGTCGACCTTGTTCTGCACGTCCACGGGGCTTCGTCTTTCCGTGTGCCGCCGACGGTCCGGCGGAGGCAGGCCCGGTGCGGCGTACCTCACCGCGGGGCAGGGATACAGACTGTACGGCCCCCGCGCGGCGAGCTCACAACGCCTGAGCCGAACCGGCCTCCGCCACCTCGGACAATCCGTGACGAACCGGCAGAAACGGACTTGCGGTGGACTACTGCTCCGCCTTGCGCTCCGCGATCCGCTCGACCAGCCGGCGGTGCACCGTCTCCGGCAGCAGGTGCGAGACGTCGCCGCCGTACGAGGCCACCTCCTTGACCAGCGTCGAGGAGAGGAAGCTGTAGGTCGGCGAGGTCGGCAGGAACAGCGTCTCCACGCCGGTCAGGCCGTTGTTCATGTGCGCCATCTGCAGCTCGTAGTCGAAGTCGCTGACCGCGCGCAGGCCCTTGACGATCGCCGGGATGCCGCGCTCCCGGCAGTAGTCCACCAGCAACCCCTGGTGCGACTCGACCACCACGTTGCCGAACTCCGCGGTGACGTCCTCGATCAGGCCGATCCGCTCCCCGATGGTGAACATGCCCTGCTTGTTCGGGTTGACCAGGACCGCGACATGGACCACGTCGTACAGCTTCGAGGCGCGCTCGATGATGTCGAGGTGGCCGTTGTGGATCGGGTCGAACGAACCGGGACAGACGGCTCGGCGCATGGCGTGTGCTCCCTCGTGGGGTGACGGCTGCTGCGGGCCGCGGCCCGCTACTCGTGGTCGCTGGCCTCGGCGGCGGCGCGACCGTACCAGAGCGTGCCCTCGCCGTAGCGGCGGGAGCGCAGCACCTCGAAGCCCTCGGGCCAGCCGAACTCGCCGCCACGGGTGCTGCGCTCCACGGTGACGAGTGCGTCCTCCGCGAGCCAGCCCCCAGCCAACAGTGTGATCAGCATCTCCCGCAGCTCCCCGTCCGTCACGGCGTACGGCGGATCGAGGAACACCAGGTCATAGGGGGTCTGCGGGGGCGGGCCGACGATCACCTTCTCCGCCTTGGCGGCCCGCACCTCGGCGCCCGGCAGCCCGATGGTGCGGACGTTCTCCCGGATCACCCGGGCCGCCTGTCCGTCCGCCTCGACCAGCAGGACGTGCTCGGCCCCGCGCGACAGGGCCTCCAGGCCGACCGCGCCCGATCCGCCGAACAGGTCCAGCATCCGGGCCCCGTGCAGGGTGCCGCGAAACGCCTCCAGGGTGGAGAACATCGCCTCCCGGGCCTTGTCGGAGGTCGGGCGGGTGCCCCGGCCGGGCGGTACGGCCAGCCGGCGGCCGCCGGCCGACCCGGCGATCACGCGGGTCATGGTGGTGAAGGGTCCTTTCGTCGCTGCCCGACCACGCTATCCCGCCCCGAGCCGAAGGGGCGCGCCGGTACCGAAAGGGAGAAGCGACAAGCGGCGAAGGAGCGCCGGAGCGCCGACCGTCGGCACCGGGCCAGAGCGCCCCGGAGGCGAGCGGGCGACCAGCACAGCCCCGAGCCGAAGGGGCGCGCCGGTACCGAAAGGGAGAAGCGACAAGCGACGAAGGAGCGCCGGAGCGCCGACCGTCGGCACCGGGCCAGAGCGCCCCGGAGGCGAGCGGGCGAGTCACAGTGGCGAGCGGGCGAGTGGCGAGTCACCCCGCCGCGCTCACGCCGAGCGGGTGCGGCCCGACGGACCGCACCCGCACACCAGGGCGGTCAGCTCGCCTCGGAACCCGCCGACTGGGCCGGGACCGCCGCACCGAGCAGGGCCGGCGAGGCGTAGCGGGACCAGGACAGGCAGCCGTCGGGCGGGCAGAACTCGGGGCGGCGCGGGTCGTGCCCGAGCTCGCGCAGCTTGGTCCGGACGGAGTCGGGCGTACGGCCGAAGCGGGCGGCGATCCGGGCGACGGTCTCGCCGTCGTGGAAGCGCCGGACCAGTTCCTCCTCGTGCTGCGGCACCCAGGGGGCACCGTGCCCCGGGTACAGCTCGCGCAGCACGTCGCGGTCGGGGATGGGCTCGGAGACGTCGGCGACGATCGCCAGCGCCCGCAGCGCGCGGTTGAGCGCGATCCGCAGCGAGGCGACGTCCTCGACCGGCAGGCGGAGCTTGCCCGAGGCGAGCGGCGCGGCGGCCGCCCCCTCGCGCCAGCCGGTCAGGGTGAGGGTGACCTCGCGGTCGTCGTCGCTGGCGAGTTCGATCCGGAAGACCTTGTCGCCGAGCGGGAGCTCGTTGAGATGACGGAATGCCATGGCAGGACCCCCAAGTGTCGTGCCAGGTACGCACCTTGAGGGTGCGCCCTGAACACCTTCATTCTCTCGCGGGGGTCTGACAGTCCGGCCTCTCCGAGGGCCCGCTCAGCCCTTCTCCATGTAGGCCGCGCGGTCCTCGTCGAGCAGGCTCTCCAGCGCGGTGCGCAGCTCCGGGTGGGCGGCGAGGTCCGGGTCCTCGGCGACCAGCCGGGTGGCCTCGGTCCGAGCGGTGAGGATGACCTCCTCGTCCTCCAGCACCGAGAGCACCTTGAGCGAGGACTTCACCCCGGACTGCGCCTGGCCCAGCACGTCGCCCTCGCGGCGCTGTTCGAGGTCGATCCGGGACAGCTCGAAGCCGTCCAGGGTGCCGGCCACCGCGTCCAGCCGGGCCCGGGCGGCGCTGCCCCCGGGCATGTCGCTGACCAGCAGGCACAGGCCCGCCGCGCTGCCACGGCCGACCCGGCCGCGCAGCTGGTGGAGTTGGGAGACGCCGAAGCGGTCGGCGTCCATGATGACCATCACGGTGGAGTTGGGGACGTTGACGCCGACCTCGATGACCGTGGTGGCGACCAGCACGTCCACCTCCCCGGCCGCGAACCGGCGCATCACCTCGTCCTTGGCCTCCGGGGCGAGCCGGCCGTGCAGGATCTCCACCCGCAGGCCGCTCAGCGGACCCTCGACGAGCTTCTCGGCGGTCTCCACCACCGAGAGCGGCGGCCGCCGTTCGTCACTGGCGGCGCCGATGTCGGCGACCTCCTCGAAGTCCTCCTCGGCCGCCTTGCGCTTCTTCTTCGACTCGCCCTTCGTGGCGGCCGCGGGCTCCTCGTCCCCGATCCGGGGGCAGACCACGTACGCCTGGTGGCCCTTGGCGACCTCCTCGCGGACCCGTTCCCAGGCCCGGGTGAGGAAGTTGGGCTTCTCCAGCGCGGGGACGACGTGGGTGGAGATCGGCGAGCGCCCGGCCGGGAGCTGGTCCAGGACGGAGGTCTCCAGATCGCCGAAGACGGTCATCGCGACGGTGCGCGGGATCGGGGTGGCGGTCATCACCAGCAGGTGCGGCGGCTGCTCGCCCTTGGCGCGCAGCGCGTCCCGCTGCTCGACGCCGAAGCGGTGCTGCTCGTCCACCACGACCAGGCCGAGGTCCTGGAACTGGACCTTGTCCTCGATCAGCGCGTGGGTGCCGATGGCGATCCCGGCGTCCCCGCAGGCCATGTCGAGCAGCGCCTGCCGACGGGCGGGGACGCCCATCGAGCCGGTCAGCAGCACCACCCGGGTGCCGAGGTCGGAGCCGCCGAGCATGCCGCCCTCGGCCAGGTCCCCCATCATCTCGACGATCGAGCGGTGGTGCTGCTGGGCCAGCACCTCGGTGGGCGCGAGCAGGACGGCCTGGCCGCCCGCGTCCACCACGGCGAGCATCGCGCGAAGCGCGACCAAGGTTTTTCCCGAGCCGACCTCGCCCTGGAGCAGGCGGTGCATCGGGTGCTCGGTCGCCAGGTCGGCGGCGATCTCGCCGGACACCTTCTGCTGGCCCTCGGTGAGGGTGAACGGCAGCCGGGCGTCGAAGGCGTCCAGCAGGCCGCCCTCGCGGGCCTTGCGCGGCTTGGCGGGCAGGGCGGAGTCGGCGGCGCGGCGCTGGGCGAGGGCGACCTGCAGCACGAAGGCCTCGTCCCAGCGCAGCCGGCTCTGGGCGCGCTCGCGGTCGGCCTGGCTGCGCGGGCGGTGGATCAGCTCCAGCGCCTCGGGCAGCGGGATCAGGTCATGCCGCTCGCGCAGTTCGGCGGGCAGCGGTTCGCCGACGTCGCCGAGGTGCTTGGTGAGCGCGGTCTCGATGCAGATCGACAGCTTCCAGCTGGGCATCTGCGCGCTGGCGCCGTAGACCGGGATGAGCCGGCCGGCGAACTGCCGGGCGGCATCGGACCCGGCGTCCTCGTCGAGCAGTTGGTAGTCGGGCGAGACCAGTTGGCGGCTGCGGTTGAAGACGCCGACCTTGCCCGCGAACAGGCCCTGGGCGCCGGCCTTGAGCTCCTTCTGCCGCCAGCCCTGGTTGAAGAAGACCAGGGAGAGCCGGCTGCGGCCGTCGGTGACCACGACCTCCAGGCGGTCGCCCTTGCGGCCGCGGAACGGGATGAGCGTGACCTTCTCGATCCGGGCCAGCACGGTGACGTGCTCGTCGATCTCCAGCTCGTCCAGGCTGGTGAGCTGGCCGCGTTCGACGTACCGGCGGGGGTAGTGGTGCAGCAGGTCCCCGACCGTGCGCAGCTTGAGGCTGTCGGCGAGCACCTTCGCGGTGCGGTCGCCGACGAGCTTGGTCAGTGGTTCATCGAGAGCGCCCATCAGGCCCCTGTTTACACCACGGGACCGACAAACCGGGTCACTGTGATTCGCCCGCTCGCCTCTAAGACGCTCGGGGCGGGAATCCCGGCGCGCCCCTTCAGCCCGGGGCGGGAATCCCGGCGCACCCCTTCGGCTCGGGGCGGCGACTCACTCCACGCCGATGAGCAGGGGCGTGGACTCCTGCCCGCCGTGGAAGACCACCGCGTCCACCTCCGGCCGCTGGTGGCGCACGTGCGCGACCAGCCGGTCGGCGAGCGTCCGGTCGGCGCCCTCGCCGAGGATCAGGGTGACGAGTTCGCCGCCGGCGCCGAGCATCCGGTCCAGCACGCTCTCGCCGACCTCGGCCAGTGCGCCGCCGATCACCGCGACGTCGCCGTCGATCAGGCCGAGCACGTCCCCGGCCTGGCAGACCCCGGCCATGGTCCAGGACTCCCCCTCGGCGACGGCGAGTTCGGCGTACCGGGTGGCACCGGCGGCGGAGGTCATGGCGACCACGTCCTCGTCGAAGCGGCGGCCGCCCTCGTGCACCGCGAGCGCCGCGAGCCCCTGGACCGGCGAGCGGGTGGGCAGGACGGCGATCCGCACGCCCTCCTCGCGCAGCTGGTCGGCGGCGGCCCCGGCGGCGGCGCGCAGTTCGGGGTCGTTGAGCAGCAGCACCACCTCGCGGGCGGCCGAGCGGCGGACCGCGGCGGCGAGTTCGGCGCTGGCCGGACGGCGGTCCGGGTCGGTGGGCAGGGCGACGGCGCCGGCCTGCTCGCACAGTTCGGCCAGGCCCTCGCCGGAGACCACGCAGAGCACCGCGCGGGCCCGCTCCTCGCGCTCGCCGCGCTCGGCGGCGGTGCTGCCGGCCCGGGCGGCGGCCTCGGCGAAGTGGGTGATCCGGATCTGGTGCGGGCGCCCGGCCCGGACGCCGGCCTCCACGGCGGCGCCCGCGTCGTCCACGTGGACGTGCACGTTCCACAGGCCGTCGCCGCCGCCGATCACCAGGGAGTCGCCGAGCGCGCCGAGCCGCTCGCGCAGCGCGGGCAGCGCCTGGTCGGGGGCGTCCAGCAGGTAGATGACCTCGAAGGCGGGGTGGCCAGGGCCGGGCGGCCGCAGGTGGACCTCGCAGGTCTCGACGGCCCGGACGTCCCCGCGCAACGCGACCGGCCCCATCGGCTGCTGCCCGGCGACGGCGTCGGCGAGCGCGCCGAGCACGGCCACCAGGCCGCGCCCGCCGGCGTCCACCACGCCGTTCTCGGCCAGTACGGCGAGCTGCTCGGGGGTGTGCCGCAGCGCGTCCCGGGCGGCCCGGTAGGCGGTGTCGGCGACCTGCGCGAGCCCGTCCCCGGCCCGGACGGCCTCCCGGGCGGCGACCCGGGCGACGGTCAGCAGGGTGCCCTCGACGGGCTCGGCGACGGCCTGGTAGGCGGAGTCGGCGGCCCGCTGGAGGGCGGCCCTCAGCTGTTCGGCGCCGCCGCCGTCGGCGAGCGTCTCGGCGGTGCCGCGCAGCCACTGGGCGAGGATCACCCCGGAGTTGCCGCGGGCGCCGACCAGGGCGCCGCGGGCCATCGCCCGGACCGCGTCGGCCAGTCCGGGGGCCGGGTCGGCGGCGGGGTCGGCGAAGCGGCTCTCCACCTCGGCGGCGGCGGACTCGACGGTCAGGTAGAGGTTGGTGCCGGTGTCGCCGTCCGGGACGGGATAGACGTTGAGCGCGTCGATCTCCTCGCGGGCCTGGCCGAGCGCGCGCAGGGCGAGCTGGCACCAGGTGCGCACGGCCGGGGCGTCGAGCGTGTGCAGCACCAGGTCTCCTCCGGATGGAACGCCGATATGGCCTGACGGGCAGCGGCATGGGGTGATACCGGCAGGTTATCGGGGGCCGGGCGGGGTCGCCCGGACCGGCGACAGGAGCGATCACTCAGCCGGTCATGGTAGTTTCGTGGGACGGAAGCAAGCGTTGTATGCTCTTCCGGTTGCCTGGAACCGTCCAGGCTCACCCCCTTGTCCGGTCTGGTTCACGCGAGTGCTCCGGTGGGTGGGCGGGGTTTTCGAAAGTAACTGATCTGAAGTCTTGGAGTGACTCCTGTGGCTGCCAACTGCGACGTCTGCGGCAAGGGGCCGGGCTTCGGCAACAGCATCTCCCACTCTCACCGCCGTACCCCCCGTCGTTGGAACCCCAACATCCAGACGGTGCGCGCTGTGATTGGGCGGACGCCGAAGCGGCTCAACGTCTGCACCTCGTGCATCAAGGCCGGTAAGGTCTCGCGCTGACGCGCAGACCGGCATGCCGGTCCTCCAGTGAGCCGGTTCATCCTCGGATGGGCCGGCTTCGCTGTTTCCGGGACCGGTCAGGCTTTCCGGACGTGACCGTGGTGGGCGGGCTCCCGCGGGGGCCCGCCCACCACTGCTTTCCGGCACTGCTCTGCGGCTGACGGCTAGCGCCAGCGCCAGGCATGGTCGACCGGGCCGATCCCGGCGCCGAGTGCGAAGCCTCCGGCGATCGCGCCGGTGATGTACTCCTTGGCCGAGCCCACCGCCTCGGGCAGCGACTCGCCCTTGGCCAGGCCGGCCGCGATCGAGCTGGCCAGGGTGCAGCCGGTGCCGTGGGTGTGCCGGTTGTCGTAGCGCGGCGCGCGGTACCAGTGCACCTCGTCCGGCCCGCCGTACAGCAGGTCGGCGGCCTCGCCCTCCAGGTGGCCGCCCTTGACCAGCGCCCAGCGCGGCCCGAGGTCGACGAGCGCCCGGGCGGCGTCCAGCATCTGCGACTCGTCCTCGACCGTCCGGCCGGTGAGCTGGGTCACCTCGTGCAGGTTGGGGGTGACCACGGTGGCGACCGGCAGCAGCTTCTCCCGGACGGTGGCCACCGCCTCGGCGGCCAGCAGCGCGTCCCCGTGCTTGGAGACGCCGACCGGGTCGACCACCACCGGGGCGGCCACCCCGGACAGCAGCTCGGAGACGGTCTCGACCAGTTCGATCGAGGCGAGCATGCCGGTCTTCACGGCCTGCACCCCGATGTCGTCCACCACGCTGCGGAACTGCGCCCGCACGGCTTCGGCGGGCAGCTCCCAGTAGCCCTGGACGCCGAGCGAGTTCTGCGCGGTGACGGCGGTGATCACGCTCATGCCGTGGACGCCGAGGGCGAGCATCGCCTTGAGGTCGGCCTGGATGCCGGCGCCGCCACCGGAGTCGGAGCCGGCGATCGTGAGGACGCGGGGTGGCGCATCGGAGGGGCCGCGCGAACCGCGTCGACCGGGGGCGGGGGTGGGAGACGGGAGGGACATGAGGTCAACCTACCCCTGAGGATTCAGAGCACCGCCTCGGACTCCGCCCAGCGGTCCTCCGGCACCGTCTTCAGCCGGGTCACCGCGTCACCGATCGGCACCAGCTCGATGTTGGTCCGGCGCAGCGCGGTGAAGTGCCCGAAGGCGCCCTGGTGGACGGCCTCCACCGCGTGCCAACCGAAGCGCGAGGCGAGCACCCGGTCCCGGGCGGTCGGGGTGCCGCCGCGCTGGACGTGGCCGAGGATGACCGGGCGGGCCTCCTTGCCGAGCAGGTTCTCCAGCTCGTGGGCGAGCCGGTTGCCGATCCCGCCGAAGGTGCGGTGCCCGAACTGGTCGACCTCGCCGTGGTCGAAGCGCATGGTGCCGGGCTGCGGGGCCGCGCCCTCGGCGACGGCGATGATGGCGAACTTCTTGCCGCGGGCGAAACGGTCGTCGACCATCCGGGCCACCACCTCGATGTCGAAGGGCTTCTCCGGGATCAGGATGCCGTGCGCACCGCCGGCCATGCCCGCGGTCAGGGTGATCCAGCCGGTGTGCCGGCCCATCAACTCGACCACCATGACGCGCTGGTGGGACTCGGCGGTGGTCTTCAGCCGGTCGATCGCCTCGGTCGCGACGTGCACCGCGGTGTCGAAGCCGAAGGTGACGTCGGTGGCCTCGATGTCGTTGTCGATGGTCTTCGGCACCGCGACCACCGGCAGCCCGGCGTCGCTGAACAGCTTGGCCGCGGTGAGCGTTCCCTCGCCGCCGATCGCGATCAGCGCGTCGATGCCGATGTCCCGGGCCAGCGTCCGCGCGTTCTCCACCGCCCAGGCGATCCGCTCCCGCCGTACCCGGGCCGAGCCCAGGATGGTGCCGCCGAGGGTGAGCAGGCCAGTGACGTCGTCGTGCGAGACCGGCCGGGTGCGGCCCTCGATCAGGCCGAGGAAACCGTCCTCGATGCCGACGATCTCGTCCCCGTGGACGTCCGTTCCCCGGTGCACCACCGATCTGATCACCGCGTTGAGGCCGGGGCAGTCGCCGCCGCTGGTCAGTACACCGATGCGCATGTGTGGTGTGCTCCCGCTCGCAGTGGTTCGGACCACCCGCGAGGGACGGCGGGCGGGCTCGGATGCCGCAAGCCTACGCAAAACGCACCCCCGAAGCCCGTCCGCCGCACGCCCGGAGCGTCACGTGCCGTACCGGTGTCCAACGCCCATCGGCCGTACTCCGTACGCCGATCGGCGAGCCCGCCGCGCCCCGGAGGCGAGCGGGCGAGTCACAGCCCCGAGCCGAAGGGGCGCGCCGGTGCCGAAAGGGAGAAGGGCCAAGCCGCCGACGAAGGAGGTGGCGCAGTGCCCGCCGACCGTCGGCACCGGGACAAGAGCGCCCCGGAGGCGAGCGGGCGAATAACAGCGCGGGCGAACAGCGCTCACTCGGCGAAGTGGTCCCAGCCGCCGACCCGGTCCCAGGGCGCGCCGTCCACCGTCACCCGGCCGCTGCGCGAGCCCCGCGGACGACCGGTCACCTCGCCCACCACCCGCCAGCGGGCCGGGAGTTGGACCCCGCGCGGGAAGGTGGCCACGATCGCGTGGTCCTCGCCGCCGGACAGCACCCAGACCAGCGGGTCCACCCCGACCGCCTGGCCGATGTCGGCCATCTGCGCCGGGACGTCGAAGTCGGCGGCCTTGAGGTCGATGTCCACGTCGCTGGCCCGGGCCACGTGGCCGAGGTCGGCGACCAGCCCGTCGCTCACGTCGATCATCGACGTCGCGCCCAACTCGGCGGCGGCCGGGCCCGCGTGGTACGGCGGCTCGGGCCGGCGGTGCGCCTCGACGAAGGCGCGCGGGGAGCGGAAGCCGCGCTGCAGCACGGTCAGTCCGGCGGCCGACCAGCCGAGCCAGCCGGTCACCGCGACCACGTCGCCGACCTGGGCGCCGGAGCGCGTCACCGCCGCGCGCCCCTGGAGGTCGCCGAGCGCCGTGATGGCCAGCGTGACGGTGTCGCCGCGCACCACGTCGCCGCCGACCACCGTCGCCCCGGCCACCTGGCACTCGTCGCGCAGCCCGTCCATCAACTCGGTGGCCCAGGTGGTCGGCAGGTCGGCGGGAGCGACCAGGCCGAGCAGTATCGCCGTCGGCACCGCGCCCATCGCGGCCACGTCGGCGAGGTTCTGGGCGGCGGCCTTGCGGCCCACGTCGTAGGCGGTGGACCAGTCCCGGCGGAAGTGCCGGTTCTCGATCAGGACGTCCGTGGTGGCCACCACCCGGCCGTCCGGAGCCTTCACCACCGCGGCGTCGTCCCCGGGACCGAGGTCGACCGCGTCGGTGAGCGGTACCCGGGCGGTCAGCTCCCTGATGAGGCCGAACTCGCCCAGCTCGCCCACGGTCCCCTGCATCTGCCGTCCTCTCGCGTTTCCATCCGGGTATGGCTCCCCCGCGCGCAGCGTACGCCCTTCGAGGGTGCGGAAGTCTCCCCTCCCCGGTCCGCTGCACGGTAGCGTGGTGATCAGTCTGCCGGTGAACCCGTTCCCACCCCTGTGCCCGACCGGGCGATCACGGCGGCGACCCCCGTAACCGGCCGCCGGGAGGCACCCGTGGTACAGGCATACATCCTGATCCAGACCGAGGTCGGAAAGGCCAGCGCCGTGGCCGACACGATCGGCGAGATCCCCGGAGTGCTCACCGCCGAGGACGTCACCGGCCCGTACGACGTGATCGTCAAGGCCGAGGCCGACACCGTGGACGACCTTGGCCGCATGGTCGTCGCCAACGTGCAGAAGGTCGAGGGCATCACCCGCACCCTCACCTGTCCGGTGGTTCACCTGTAGCCCCGGCTACCATCGGCGGGTGGCCAGAGAACTCCGCATCCCCAAGGCGCTGACCGCGCTTCCGGCGCCGGTCCGCTGGCTGGCCGTGCCGGTCGCACTGACCTGCACGGTCGTGGTGCTGATCGGCAGCTGGAGTTCGGCCGACGCCCAGGTCGAGGTTCCGCGGCCGAGCGGGAAGGCCGCGGACTACTGCCGCGCGCTCTCCGCCGCGCTGCCGCAGGAGCTGCTCGGGCACGCCCGGAAGGACCCGTCGCCCGCGTCCCCGTACACGGCGGCCTGGGGCAGCTCGCCCCGGACGGTGCTGCGCTGCGGCATCGACCGGCCGGAGGAACTGGACGGCGAGCACGCCGCGGACTGGTCCCCGACCGCCGACGACGTCACCTGGTGGTCGCAGAAGCTCTCCGACGGCGGCTACCGCTTCGTGACGACCATGCGCGCCGCCTACGTCGAGGTGACCGTCCCGGCCGGCGCCGCGCAGAACCCCTTCGATCCGGCAGCCGCCCTGAGCAGCCTGGTGAACGCCGAGATCCCGGGCTGAGGTCCCCGCCCCGACCACGCTGTCCCGCCCCGAGCCGCCCCACGGAGGCGAGCGGGCGAGTCACAGCCCCGGAGGCGAGCGGGCGACCAGCACAGAGCGGGCCAGGAGCATCCCGGCCCGCCCTCGTGCCGTCCGTACGACTACCGCAGTCCGGTCGAGCGGCGCAGCGCCGACGCCAGCAGCCGGTCGATCAGCTCCGCGTACGCGACCCCGCTGGCCTCCCACATCTTCGGGTAGGCGGAGATCGGGGTGAAGCCCGGCATGGTGTTGATCTCGTTGATCATCCAGGTGCCGTCCGCCAGCAGGAAGAAGTCCACCCGGGCCAGGCCCTCGCAGCCGAAGGCCTCGAACGCGATCACGGCCTGGCGCTGGATCTCGGCGGTCTCCTCGGCGGTCAGCCGCGCCGGGATCTGCACCTCGGAGGAGTCGATGTACTTGGCCTCGAAGTCGTAGAAGTCGAAGCCCTCACCGACCAGCACCTCGGCCGGGACGCTGGCCCGCGGGCCGTCCTCGAACTCCAGCACGCCGCACTCGATCTCGCGGCCGGAGACACCGGCCTCGATGATCAGCTTGGGGTCGTGCCGGCGGGCTTCCTCGATCGCGGCGTCCAGCTCGGCGAGGTCGCCGACCTTGGTGATGCCGATGCTGGAGCCGGCCCGGCAGGGCTTCACGAACAGCGGCAGGCCGAGCCCGGCGGCGCGCTCGCGCACGGCCGCGCGGCCCTGCTCGGTCTCCCAGTCCCGCGGCCGCACGATGGTGTAGCTGCCGACGTTCAGACCGTGCGAGGCCAGGATCCGCTTGGCGAACTCCTTGTCCATGCCGGCGGCGCTGGCCAGCACGCCGTTGCCCACGTACGGGACGCCGGAGAGCTCCAGCAGGCCCTGCAGGGTGCCGTCCTCGCCCCACGGGCCGTGCAGCAGCGGGAACACCACGTCGACCTCGCCGAGGGCCTTGGGGGCGCTTCCCGGCTCGCTGAGGACCACTTCCCGGTTGCCCGGGGCGGCGGGCAGCGCGACCTGCCCGTCCACGGACTCGGCGACGTGCGCCACGTCCGGCAGCCTGCCGTCGGTGATGGCCATCCGGGCCGGCTCGTCACTGGTCAGCGCCCAGCGGCCCTCGTGCGTGATGCCGATCGGCAGCACGTCGTACTTGTCGCGGTCGATCGCCCTGAGCACACTGCCCGCGGTGGAGACCGAGATGGCGTGCTCGGAGCTGCGGCCGCCGAAGACCAGCGCGACGCGCGGCTTGCGGGCGGACGGGTTCGGGGAGGACTGTTCGATGCTCATATCGGGTTTGAGACTACCGTGCGAGGTGTTTCCGGGAAGTCAACGGTCGCCCGACGGGCCCCGCAGCGCCGGCCCGGGGAGTCCCGGAGCCCTCAGCGCCGCTCCGCCTTGGCCGAGCGGGACATCAGCGTCTGCAGCGCCTCCTGGGTGGGCCGCCCGTTGTGCACCACGTCCACCACGGCCTCGACGATCGGCATGTCGACCCCGCTGCGCCGGGCCAGGTCCAGCACCGACTCACAGGACTTGACGCCCTCCGCGGTCTGCCGGGTGGCCGCGATGGTCTCGGCCAGCGACATGCCGCGGCCCAGGTTCATGCCGAAGGTGTTGTTGCGCGACAGCGGCGAGGAGCAGGTGGCGACCAGGTCGCCCATCCCGGCGAGCCCGGCGAAGGTGTGCGGGTCGGCGCCCAGCACCTCGCCGAGCCGGGTGGTCTCGGCCAGCCCGCGGGTGATCAGGGTCGCCTTGGTGTTGTCGCCGAGCCCCATGCCGGCCGCCATGCCGACGGCCAGGCCGATCACGTTCTTGACGGCGCCGCCGAGTTCGCAGCCGATCACGTCGGTGTTGGTGTACGGCCGGAAGTACGGCGTGTGGCAGGCCGCCTGGAGCCGCTTGGCGACCGCCTCGTCGGTGCAGGCGACCACACTGGCGGCGGGCTGCCGGTTGGCGATCTCCTTGGCGAGGTTGGGCCCGCTGACCACCGCGACGCGCTCCGGACCGACCTTGGTGACCTCGTCGATCACCTCGCTCATCCGCTTGGCGGTGCCGAGTTCGATGCCCTTCATCAGGCTCACCAGCACGGTCTGCGGCTCGATCAGCGGCGCCCAGGCCGCCAGGTTGTCACGCAGCGTCTGCGAGGGCACCACCAGCACCGCGAAGTCGGCACCGGCCAGCGCCTCGGCGGCGTCGGTGGTGGCCCGGACGGTGTCGGGCAGCCGGACGCCCGGCAGGTAGTCCGGGTTCTCGTGGGTGCTGTTGACGGCGTCCACCAGCTCCTGGCGGCGCGCCCACAGCACGACCTCGCATCCCGCGTCCGCCAGCACCATCGCGAAGGCGGTGCCCCAGGACCCGGTCCCCATCACTGCGCAGCGGGTCACCGGCCCGTCCCCTCACCGTCGTTGTCGTTCCTGGCGCCCTTGGCCCGGCGGCGCTCGGCCACCGCGGCGGCGGCCCGCTCGCGGGCGGCCTTGCGCATGTCGTAGCGCTCGGCCGGCGGCTCCTCGCCGCGGATGTCGGCCAGCACGGCGGTGATCGCCGTCATGATGTCCTCGGTCGCGTCGGAGAGCACCTGGGCGGTCAGCTCCTGGCCCTCGTACCTGCTGAGGTCCACCGCGGGCCCGGCCGCGACGGTGACCTTGTGGCGCGGGAAGAGGTTGAACTTGCCCTTGCCGTAACCGGGCCGGCCGTACGGCGGGATGATCTCGTGGGCACCCCAGTGCGCGACCGGGATGACCGGCGCACCCGTCATCAGCGCGACCCGGGCGACGCCGTTCTTGCCGGTCATCGGCCACAGGTCCGGGTCCCGGGTGAGCGTTCCCTCCGGGTAGAACTGCACGCACTGCCCGCCGTTGACGGCGTCGATCGCGGCCCGGAAGGCCTGCGCGGCGTCGGTGGACTCGCGGAACACCGGAATCTGGCCGGTCTTGCGCAGCATGAATCCGATGAAGGGAATCGAGAACAGCGAGGACTTACCGAGAATCCGCGGCGGACGGCCGCTGTTGTACTGCCAGTGCGCGTAGACCACCGGATCGATGATCGAATTGTGGTTCACCGCGGCGATGAAGCCGCCTTCCTTCGGAATGTGCTCCCAGCCTCGCCAGTCGGGCTTCACCAGGGCGGTCGTCACCGGCTTCACCAGCACGGCCGCGAAGCGGTACCAGATGCCGTAGTCGGCATTGCCGAACTTGGCGTACGAGCGGCGGGCCACCCCAGCTCCTTCTCATCACATGCGGCACGTGGGGTGCCGCGGTCAGTGCGTCCCGGTGCCGCGCACCGGTCTGTCCGGTGCCCGGTCCACGGGCGCGGAACAGTCTCGCCCGCTCGCTCGCCGGCTGTCGAGCGACCGCCCCAACCCGTCCGACGGTCGTGATCAAACGCACGTCCACACAGCTGGGACGGCCTGGCGAGGGCTCCGGGACCAGCGTCACAATGACGCCGATGACCCAGGACACCGTACGCCCCAGCGGGCCCGCCGCGCCCGCCGCACCCACTGCCGACTGGTCGCTGGTGCTGCCGCTCAAGCCGCTCGCCCTGGCGAAGAGCAGACTGGCCCCGTACGCCGGGCCGCACCGGCCGGACCTGGCCCTGTCCTTCGCTCTCGACACCGTCACCGCGGCACTCGCCACGCCGGGCGTGGCCCGGGTCCTGGTGGTCACCAGGGACGCCGTCGCCGGCGCCCGGTTGGCGGCGCTGGGCGCCCTGGTCGTCGCCGACGAGCCGGGCGGGGGCCTCAACCGGGCGCTGACACACGGCGCCTCGGCCGCGCTGGCGCTCGCCCCCCGGGCGCCGCTGGCCGCCCTCTCGGCCGACCTGCCCGCCCTGCGCCCGGCCGAACTGGCCCGGGTGCTGGGCGCGGTGCCGGCGGCCGGCCGGGCCTTCCTGCCGGACTCCCCCGGCCTCGGCACCACCCTGCTCGCCAGTGCCCCCGGCCACCCGCTCTCCCCCGCCTTCGGGGACGGCTCACGGGCCCGGCACGCGGCCGGAGGGGCGCTCGAACTGCGCCTGGCGGACGTGGAGTCGGTGCGCCGGGACGTCGACACCGGCAGCGACCTCGGCGAGGCCGCGAGGCTCGGCCTCGGCCCGTACACCAGTGCCCTGATCGCCCGCCTGGGCCGGTCCCGCCCGCAGACCTGACCGCGGTCCCGACCGCGGTCCTGACCGCAGGCCCTCCCGAGGGTCCTGGCCCGGGGGCCTGTCGGACCCGCTCGCTATGCTGCTGGCATGCAGGCCACCGCGTTCACCTTCGACCCCGCCACCCGGGCCGGCTCCGTGCTGCTCGACGACGGGACCCCGGTGCCGTTCGACGCGGCCGCCTTCGACGCCGGCGGCCTGCGGCTGCTGCGGCCCGGCCAGCGGGTGCGGATCCGCACCGAGGGCACCGGCGAGGCCCGCCGGGTGGTCTTCGTGACCCTCCAGACCTTCCCCGACCCGGCCGACGAACGCTGACCGGGCCGGGATTCGGACCGCGCGCCCGCGTTTTCCACGCATCGGGCACCGGCCGCCGCCGAATCCTGACTAAGCGCCCGGAAAACGAAAGAGCCGCGGCCACCCGGTCCCCGCAATTCGCGGAAGGGGTGCCGCGGCTCTGAGCCGAAGGCCGTCCGAGGACAGTCGCGCGGGACTTACTTGGCAGTGGTCTTGCGCGCGGTGGTCTTGCGGGTGGCGGTCTTCTTCGCCGGAGCCGTCTTCTTGGCCGTGGCGGTCGCCTTCTTGGCGGTGGCCGTGGTCTTCTTGGCGGCGGCGGTGGTGGTCGCCTTCTTCGCGGCGGCCGTCTTCTTGGTCGCGGTCGCCGTGGTCTTCTTGGCGGCAGCAGCGGTGGTGGTGGCCTTCTTGGTGGCGGGCGCCTTCTTCGCGGCGGTGGCCGTGGTCTTCTTGGCGGCAGCCGTGGTGACCGTCTTCTTGGCGGCGGCCTTCTTGGTCGCGGCCGGGGCGGCAGCGGCGGCGGCGCGCTTGGTGGCGGCACGCTTGGCGGCCGGGGTGGCGGCGACGCCGGCCTTGCCCGGGGTGAGGGAGCCCTTGGGGGCCTTCTTCACCGAGGGGCCTTCCTTCGGCAGCTTCTTGCTGCCGCTGACCAGGTCCTTGAAGCCCTGGCCCGGACGGAAGCGGGGGACCGAGGTCTTCTTGACCTTGACCCGCTCGCCGGTCTGCGGGTTGCGGGCGAAGCGCGCGGAGCGCTCCACCTTCTCGAAGGTGCCGAAACCGGTGACCGAAACCCGGTCACCGGCCACAACGGCACGGACCATGGTGTCGAGCACTGCGTCGACGGCCTCTGCGGCAGCCTTGCGACCGCCCAGCTGCTCGGCCACCGCTTCGACAAGCTGAGCCTTGTTCACGTCTTCCCCTTCGGAAACGGGCGCCGGATGATTCCATCCGTTCTTTTCGCACGTTAGGTATGTATCTGCGGACTTTCAATTACCAAACGCGCGAATCACCCTAGTGTCGCAATGGATTTGCGCGTCCGCGACCTCAGTCGAGCGGCGGGCGCCCCTCGTCGAGGTCATGTACAAAGCGACTCAACCGCCGTGCCGCCTCGGGAAGATCGCGCTTGGCGGTCTCCGTGACGATGAGCAGTTGACGGGTGAGAGCGGTCTTTGCATCGGCAGACACGTTCAGCGCATGCACGCGGGCGTGAGCTTGCTTCAACCGCTCGGCCACAAGCGCGTAGAGCGCTGCGACTTCCTGGTCGTCCGGCCCCTCAGCTGGTGCGGAGGTGACGTCCGGCCGATCGTCAATTCGGCGTTCGGATCCCCGGCCCGTGGACTCCTCGGACGCGGGTTCGCCGCCCGCGTACGGAGGTTCATGGTGCCGGTGCATGTACTGATTGTGCCATCTACCCGCAGTTGTACTTGCGCGGGGCCCTCTTCCGCAAAGCCAAATGGGCAATCCGGGGCGGGCCTCGGCGCTAACTCGCGCTCCGGAACGCCGGATGGCCCGGCCCCCCCGAGGGGAGCGCGGGCCATCCGGTGGATCGTCAGAATGCTTGTTCTGAAGGCAACTCAGGAGACCGGCAGAGTACGGGGCTTGAACGCCGGGCGGGTCGCCTCGTAGGCCGCGATGTCGGCCTCGTTCTGCAGCGTGATGCTGATGTCATCCAGCCCGTTGAGCAGCCTCCAGCGCACGTTGTCGTCCAGTTCGAAGCTCGCGGTGACGCCTTCGGCGCGCACTTCGCGCTTCTCCAGGTCAACGGTGATCTCGGCCGAAGGGTCACTCTCGGTGAGCGACCAGAGGCGCTCCACGGTCTCCTGCGGCAGTACGACGGTCAGCAGGCCGTTCTTCAGGGAGTTGCCGCGGAAGATGTCGGCGAAGCGCGAGGAGATCACCGCGTGGAAGCCGTAGTTCTGCAGCGCCCAGACGGCGTGCTCCCGGGAGGAGCCGGTGCCGAACTCGGGACCGGCCACCAGGACGGTGGCGCCCTGGCGCTCGGGCCGGTTGAGGATGAACGACTCGTCCTTGCGCCAGGCCTCGAACAACCCGCCCTCGAAACCGGATCGGGTGACCTTCTTGAGCCAATGGGCCGGAATGATCTGGTCGGTGTCCACGTTGCTGCGGCGCAGCGGGACGGCCCGGCCGGTGTGGGTGGTGAACTTCTCCATGGCTCAGGCCTCCACGGTGACGTTGGCGGAAAGGTCCGACGGGGACGCGAGGCGGCCCAGGACGGCGGTCGCGGCGGCGACCTGCGGGGAGACCAGGTGGGTGCGGCCGCCCTTGCCCTGGCGGCCCTCGAAGTTGCGGTTGGAGGTGGAGGCGCAGCGCTCCCCGGGGGCGAGTTGGTCGGGGTTCATGCCCAGGCACATCGAGCAGCCGGCGTGCCGCCATTCGGCCCCGGCGGCGGTGAACACCTTGTCCAGGCCCTCCTCCACGGCCTGCAGGGCGACCCGGACCGAGCCCGGGACGACCAGCATCCGTACGCCGTCGGCGACCTTGCGGCCCTCCAGCACGGCGGCGGCCGCCCGCAGGTCCTCGATCCGGCCGTTGGTGCAGGAGCCGACGAAGACGGCGTCGACCGCGACCTCGCGCAGCGGGGTGCCGGCCTCAAGGCCCATGTACGCCAAGGCGTTCTCGGCCGCCAGGCGCTCCTGCGGGTCGGCGAAGTCCGCGGGGTTCGGGACGTTGGAGCCCAGCGGGGCGCCCTGGCCGGGGTTGGTGCCCCAGGTGACGAACGGGGTCAGCTCGCTCGCGTCGATGAAGATCTCGTGGTCGAAGACCGCGTCCTCGTCGGTGGCCAGGGTCTTCCAGTACGCGACGGCGGCGTCCCAGTCCTCGCCCTGCGGGGCGTGCGGGCGGCCTTCGAGGTAGGCGAAGGTGGTCTCGTCCGGGGCGATCATGCCGGCTCGGGCGCCGGCCTCGATGGACATGTTGCAGACGGTCATCCGGGCCTCCATGGACAGGCTCCGGATCGCCGAACCGCGGTACTCCAGGACGTAGCCCTGGCCGCCGCCGGTGCCGATCTTCGCGATGACGGCCAGGATCAGGTCCTTGGCCGTGACGCCCTCGGGCAGTTCGCCCTCGACGGTGATCGCCATGGTCTTGAACGGCGCCAGCGGCAGGGTCTGGGTGGCCAGCACGTGCTCGACCTGGCTGGTGCCGATGCCGAACGCCAGCGCGCCGAAGGCGCCGTGGGTGGAGGTGTGGGAGTCGCCGCAGACCACGGTGGTGCCGGGCTGGGTCAGGCCGAGCTGCGGGCCGACCACGTGCACCACGCCCTGCTCGACGTCGCCGAGCGAGTGGATCCGGACGCCGAACTCGGCCGCGTTCCGGCGCAGGGTCTCCAGCTGCACGCGGGAGACCGGGTCGGCGATCGGCTTGTCGATGTCCAGGGTCGGGGTGTTGTGGTCCTCGGTGGCGATCGTCAGATCGGTGCGGCGGACCTTGCGGCCGGCCAGGCGCAGCCCGTCGAAGGCCTGCGGGCTGGTCACCTCGTGGAGCAGGTGCAGGTCGATGAACAGGAGGTCGGGCTCGCCCTCCGCGCGCCGCACGACGTGGTCGTCCCAGACCTTCTCTGCGAGTGTCCGTCCCATCGGATTCCCTCCAGCCGGCCGCGTTGCCGGCCTTTTCGTGTCGTCGGGTAAACGCTTGCGCCGCCCACTGCGGGGCGCGTTCGCGCAACCTGCACGCCGGATCGCTGTCCACGATGCGGACACTCTGACGAGGACCCATCCTGGATGTCTCCCGGGCTGCTGCATCCAGAGTGGCGCTTTTCCCGGAAGATTGAACTTGCGTCTCGCGGAATGAGACTGCAGTCTTAGCGCATGGACAACACTAGCGGCGTCGGCGTTCTCGACAAGGCCGCTCTGGTGCTGAGCGCACTGGAGTCGGGCCCCGCCACGTTGGCGGGGCTGGTCGCCGCCACCGGTCTGGCGCGCCCCACGGCCCACAGACTCGCCGTCGCACTCGAACACCACCGTCTGGTCACCAGAGACATGCAGGGGCGCTTCATCCTCGGCCCCCGGCTGTCCGAACTCTCCGCCGCGGCGGGCGAGGACCGGCTGCTCGCCACCGCGGGCCCGGTCCTGACCCACCTGCGCGACGTCACCGGCGAGAGCGCACAGCTCTACCGCCGCCAGGGCGAGATGCGGATCTGCGTAGCCGCCGCCGAGCGGCTCTCCGGCCTGCGGGACACCGTCCCGGTCGGCAGCACCCTGCCGATGAAGGCCGGCTCGGCCGCCCAGGTCCTGCTGGCCTGGGAGGAGCCCGAGCGGCTCCACCGCGGCCTCCAGGGCGCCCGCTTCACCGCCACCGCGCTGAGCGGCGTCCGGCGGCGCGGCTGGGCCCAGTCGATCGGCGAGCGGGAGCCGGGCGTCGCGTCCGTCTCCGCGCCCGTCCGCGGCCCCTCCAACCGCGTGGTGGCCGCCGTCTCCGTCTCCGGCCCGATCGAGCGGCTGACCCGCCACCCGGGCCGCCTGCACGCCCAGGCCATCATCGAGGCCGCGAACCGGCTCACCGAGGCGCTGCGCCGGAGCTGACCCGGCCGACTCCCCCACCCACCCTTCCCCCGCCCCCACCTCCCCCACCGAAAACGAAAGGGCCCCGCTCCGATTCGAGCGGGGCCCTTCAAAAGCATTTCCCGGTGCAAAACAAAAAGACCCCGGAACCGGGGCCTTTCCAATTTCTGGCTGGGGTACCAGGACTCGAACCTAGACTAAATGAACCAGAATCACTCGTGCTGCCAATTACACCATACCCCAACACAAAGCAAGGGCCGATGGGCGAGCCCATCGGCTTCCTGCTCTGAAGTACCCCCGACCGGATTCGAACCGGCGCTACTGCCGTGAGAGGGCAGCGTGCTAGGCCGCTACACAACGGGGGCTCCTGGCGATCCCTTGCGGGATCAGTACCCCCGACCGGATTCGAACCGGCGCTACTGCCGTGAGAGGGCAGCGTGCTAGGCCGCTACACAACGGGGGCTTTCCAGGTGATCCCTTGCGGGATCAGTACCCCCGACCGGATTCGAACCGGCGCTACTGCCGTGAGAGGGCAGCGTGCTAGGCCGCTACACAACGGGGGCTTGATCTTCATTTGTCCTGCGGTGCGATCGTCACCGATCGTACAGCGCTGGGGTACCAGGACTCGAACCTAGACTAACTGAACCAGAATCAGTCGTGCTGCCAATTACACCATACCCCACCAGAGTTGAACCCCTGCGGGGCCTTCTCAGGCGTTGCGCCTCTCGATCGGTCCCTTCCGAGGGGCTTTCGCTCCCTCGTCCGTTCCCTCCCGGGCGGCGCAGAAAGAACATTACCCGACGTCGGCCCCGGCTCCAAAATCGATAACCGCAGGCAGCGGCGGGGAGGCCGTCCGGTGACCTCCGGGTGCGCCGCGGGCCCGGCGGAAGGCCGGGGCCCCCCCCCGGACAAACGGCAGTTGGGGGCAGCCCCGCGGTTGAACCCTCCGGGCGGGCCCGGCAACGCCCAGGCGGGCGG
>NZ_JBHVVI010000038.1:0-71331 GCF_042883685.1 Kitasatospora sp. NPDC058190 | reverse complement strand
AGCCAGACCCGGTGGTCGCCGTGCAGCAGTACCGGGGCGACCTCGCCGTACTCGGCGCGCAGCTTCTCGTAGAGGCCCGCCGGGTCGGCCTCGGCTTCCGGGCCGTACAGGCGCCGCAGGCCGCCGGGGCCGATCGGCTCGATGCCCCGGCCGTGGGCCGGACAGCCGGGCGGCGGGACGGGGGCGGCGTCGGGGAACGGGGTGGTCACAGGATCTCCGGTCACGAGGTACGGAAGGGAGTGGGGGAGTCAGCCGACGCGCGGGGCGGCGAGCTCGTACAGGTAGCGCATCAGCGTCATCAGGGTGTCCCGGCTGGAGTGGCGGCTGCGCGCGTCGCAGGCGACGATCGGCACGTCGGCCGGCAGGTCGAGCGCCTGGCGCAGCTCGTCGAGCGGGTAACTCGGCGCCTCCGGGAAGCCGTTGACGGCCACCACGAAGGGCACACCACGGTCTTCCAGCCGCCCGATCACCTCGAAGCTGACCTCCAGCCGACGGGTGTCCACCAGCACCACGGCGCCGAGCGCGCCTTCGAACAGGCCGTTCCAGAGGAACCAGAACCGCTCCTGCCCGGGGGTGCCGAAGACGTACAGCACGAGCTTGTCGCTGATGCTGATCCGGCCGAAGTCCATGGCCACCGTGGTCGAGGTCTTGCGTTCGACCCCGGTCGGGTCGTCCACGCCGACGCCGGCCTGGGTCATGGTCTCCTCGGTGGTCAGCGGGCGGATCTCGCTGATCGAGCCGACCAGGGTGGTCTTGCCGACGCCGAAGCCGCCGACGATCACCACCTTGACCGCCGTGCTGACGGTGTCCGGCAGCAGGTCCGCGCTCGCCGGGCCGACGACCGTGTCAGAGCCGCTGAAGTCCATGGATCACCGCCTCCAACAGGGCACGGTCGGGGAGTTCCGCCGCCGGGACGGCGGCGCGGGCCTCGATCAGCCCGTCGTCGAGCAGGTCCGCCAGCAGGACGATGACCACGCTCGTGGGCAGTTCGAGATAGGCGGAGACCTCCGCCACCGAGAGCGGGGAGCGGCACAGCCGCAGGATGGCCGCGTGCTCGGGCTGCATGGCGGGGGTCGGCTCCGCCCGGGAGACGATCAGGGTGACCAGGTCGAAGACGCCCGGCCCGGAGGGGCCGCTGCGGCCTCGGGTGATCACGTAGAGGCGATCGGGCTCGGGTCCGTCCCAGCCGCCCTGGTCGGCCGTCATGTCACCGCCTCACTGAGCTCGTTCATGTGTCCGCCCCACCGCCGTACCGGGCCGGGGGCCGCTTCACGCGACCGCCTCGGGGTTGCGCGGCGGCGTGGAGAGGTGCTCGCCGATCCGGTCCACCAGGTCGCGCATCTGGTGGCTCACCAGCCCGGCGTCCACGCCCTCGTCGGCGAGCACCGCGAGGAAGGCGCGGTCGCCGGCCGACATCAGGTAGAAGTAGCCGCCGTCCACCTCGATGACGACCAGCCGCATCGAGCCGTTGCCGTGCGGGAACTCGTGCCCGACCGCGGCGGCCAGGCTCTGCAGCCCGGCGCAGGCGGCGGCGAGGCGGTCGGCGGTGTCCGGGTCGGCGCCGTACTGGGCGATCCGCAGGCCGTCGGCGGACAGCACGATGACGTGGCGCACGTACGGGACGCTGTGTGCGAGGTCGTTGAGGATCCAGTCCATGTTGCTGCGGTGCGGAATCACTGCTCGCCTTTCCCTGCCGTCTCTTCACTGGTCTGTCCGGCACTGCTCTGCTCGGCACCGCTCTGTCCGGCCGGACTCGCCGACCCGCCGGTGCCCTTGTAGCCGTCCATGAACGCCTCCAGCCACAGGCCGGGCTTCTTGGCCGGGCCTGGTGCCTGGGCCGCCGGGCCCGCCGCCGGCCCCGCGGTGGGGCCGTTGGGCTGGGTGGCGCGCGGCGGGGGCGTGGCGAAGGCGGCCCGCCCGGTCGGCCGGCTGCGCCGGCGCTGCGGCAGGCCGTTGGCCGTCCGCTCGGTGACGATCACCTCGTCGTCCCCGGCCCCCGGGCCGGAGGGCCCCCAGGGGTTGGTCGAGCCGTAGGACGGACCGACACCGGAGGACGGCGCGGCGTTCCGCGCGCCCCAGGGCCGGGAGGGGGCCGCGTGCCGGGGCGGGGTCGCCGGGAGCGGGCGCGGGCCGGAGAAGGCGCCGATGCCGTGCGCCCGCCCGGTCGGGGGAGCGGTGGTGAGCAACTCCTGCGGCACGACCAGCACCGCGCGCACGCCGCCGTACGCGGAGCGGCGCAGCGACACCTGGAAGCCGTACGCCTGGCAGAGCCGGCCGAGGATGGCGAAGCCCAGCCGGGGGGACTCGGTGAGGTCGTCGAAGTCCTTGGAGACCATCGCCTCGCGCATCGAGCGCTCGGCGCGGACCCGGGCCTCGTCGGTGAGTCCGAGGCCGCCGTCCTCGACCTCGATCGCTATCCCGCTCTGCACCTCGGAGGCGCTCAGGTGGACGTGGGTGTGCGGCGGGGAGTAGCGGGTGGCGTTGTCGAGCAGCTCGGCCACCGCGTGGATCAGCGGTTCGACGGCCGGGCCGGTGACGGAGATCTGGGCCACCGGGTGGAGGTCGACCCGCTGGTACTCCAGGATCCGGGACATGCCGCCGCGCAGCACGCTGTAGAGCGCGATCGGCCGGGTCCACTGGCGGCCGGGCCGGGCGCCGGAGAGGACGGCGATGGAGTCGGCGAGGCGGCCGACCAGGGCGTTGCCGTGGTCCAGGCGCAGCAGGTCGTCGAAGACCGCCGGGTCGTTGCCGTGCCGGTCCTCCATCTCCCGCAGGTCCTTGGCCTGGCGGTGGATGATCGCCTGGACCCGGCGGGCCAGGTTGACGAAGGCGCGCTCGGCGGAGTCGCGCCGGCTGACCTCGTCGTCGACGGCCTGGGCGATGCCGCGCACCACCATCTCCACCGAACCGCGGAACTTCCGGGAGAGCAGTGGGTTCGGTCGCTCGAAGGGCTTGAGCAGCACGTCGATGGAGGAGCCGTACCGGGCGCCGCCGACCACCCTGCGCAGCTCGGCCGAGGCCAGCCGCTCGATCTCGTCCTCCTGGCCGGCCAGCTTGCGCTGCAACTCGTCCACCCGCCGGGTGTGTTCGTCGCGCAGTTCGGCGAGGGCCCGGCCCCGGCGGGCGGACTCGGCGGTCACCACGGCCACCAGCACGGTGGCGGTGGCCCCGCACCACAGCACCTCGGCCCGGGCCCCGACGGACACCACCACCGCGGCGGCCGCCACCGCCGCCGCCGTGACGGCGGTGGGCAGCAGCCAGCCGAGCAGAGGCGCGGGGCGCCGTCTGGTGGGTGACGATCCAGCTCGAAGCATTCGGCATCCTCAAACGATCGGAACAGAACGGGGACGGGCGACGACCGGCTCCGGAGGCGTGGTGCTGCAGCATAGCCAAGTTCAGGACAATCCTGACGGAAGCTCAAAAATACTGTCCGTCAACCGACTTGTGGCAACTTGCCGGACATGGCAGACATCTCGCACACCAGTCGCAGTCCGGGTCGACCACCGCCCGGCCACCAGGCTTCTCGCCCCGGAGCGCCCGCACCGGCAACCCGGCCAGGATTCGCTCATGTGAAGGGTTTCCGGCCCAAGTTGCCGCGCGTGGTGGTGAGTTCGTGCTAAGTGCCGCTCGCGGCGGCCCGCCGTCACTCGTGCGGGGGGCCTCGGGCCTGCGCCCGGCGTGGCGCAACACTCGTTGCCCTCGAAGGCAATGGGTGTTGACGATTCGCATGCCCGGTGCCTACAGTGCGGGGCCATGAACACGGACGATCTTGGTCAGCGGGTGGCGGACGATGTGGCCGACGGGGGAGGACTGGACGGCCTGCGGCGGCTGTCAGGGGTGATCGCGGCCCTGGAGGAACGGCGTACCGGACTGGTCGAGGAACTGCGGCGCGGAAAGACGGCGACCTGGGAGGAGATCGGCCGGGCCTGCGGAATGACCCGCCAGGGAGCGACCCGGCGCTGGGCCGGGCGACTGCAGGCCCGTTCCTTCGGCGTCGCCGCCGACTCCTACCAGCACGGCCGCCCCGGCTACCCGCAGGCGCTGATCGGCTCGGCGGTGCCGCGCGAGGCCCGCAAGGTGCTCGATCTCGGCGCCGGAACGGGCAAGTTGACCCGGCTGCTGGTCGAAGCCGGCCTGGACGTGGTCGCGGTCGAACCCGACGAGGGCATGCGCGCCCGGCTCGCCGCCGCCGTACCCAAGGCGGCCGTCCGGGCCGGCTCGGCCGAACACGTCCCGCTGCCGGACGGCAGCGTGGACACGGTGGTGGTCGCCCAGGCCTGGCACTGGTTCGACCAGGCGGCCGCCGTCCCCGAGATCGCCCGGGTGCTCGCCCCCGGCGGAACGCTCGCACTGGTGTGGAACGAACGGGACGAGTCCCAGCCCTGGGCCGCCGAACTCGGCGCCCTGATGCACCGCTCCACCCGCCAGCGGATCGACACCGCGCCGCTGCTCCCGGCCCCGTTCGGCCCGCCCGAGCGACTGGAGATCCGTTGGGAGCACCCCACCACCCCCGCCGGGATCATCGACATGGTCGCCTCGCGCAGCTACGTCATCGCCCTGCCCGAGACCGAGCGCGCCCGCCTGCTGGCCGACGTCGAGCAGCTGCTCGCCACCCACCCGGACCTGGCCGGCCGGGAGCGGATCGCCATGCCGTACGTGACGAGGTGCACCCGTGCCCGTCTCGGCTGAGCCCGTGACCGTCCGCCGCCTGGGTCGGGCGGACGCCGAACCGTACCGGGCCTTCCGGCTCACCGCCCTGCGCGAGACGCCCAGCGCCTTCACCTCCAGCCACGCCGAGGAGAGCGCCAAGCCGCCGGCCGACACGCTCCAGCGCCTGGCCGAGGCCGAGG
Organism: Kitasatospora sp. NPDC058190; assembly: GCF_042883685.1. Classification (NCBI taxonomy): domain Bacteria; kingdom Bacillati; phylum Actinomycetota; class Actinomycetes; order Kitasatosporales; family Streptomycetaceae; genus Kitasatospora; species Kitasatospora sp. NPDC058190. The sequence goes on along the minus strand of NZ_JBHVVI010000038.1, from coordinate 66,481 downwards.
ACGGGCCGGGCGCCCTGCTCGGCGCCTTCAGCGGCGACGGCACACTGCTCGGCACCGCCGGACTGCGGGTCCACCGGCGCGACCAGGAACGGCACAAGGCCACCCTGTACGGCATGGCGGTGGCGCGCGCCGCCGGCGGGCGGGGGATCGGCCGCGCCCTGGTCGAGCGGGTGCTCGCGACGGCCGCTGAGGACGGGCGGCTGCGCCAGGTGCTGCTGACCGTCTCGGAGGGCAACGAACCGGCGCTGCGGCTCTACACCTCCTGCGGGTTCGAGGTGTGGGGTCGGGAGCCGCGGGCCGTCCTGGTGGACGGGCGGGCGGTGGTCAAGCTGCACATGGTGTGCCTGCTGGACCGACGCGGGGTCGGGCCCGGCCATCCGGTTGCGCCGGGCGGCCCGCCCGGCTCTGATCACCCGGCATCGTGCCGACCGATCCCGGACTCGCCAACGCTGAGGGGCTGACAATTGTCATGGTGCGACGGTGTGCCAGCACACTGCCGGGCGGGTCGGCCCCGCGGCCACGATGGGGGCATGACCTCAACCGATCTGCACCACCCCGACACCCGTCGGGCCTTCCGCACCGTCCGGCGATTCGTGACCGTCTACCTCGGCCTCAGCGTCCTGACGCTGGCGGCCGCATTCGCCCTCCGCTCCCACACCGACGTCGTGACCCCGGCGGTCTGGATCCGCGGCACCATCGTCGTGGCCAGCGCCGCCGTCACCCTGCTGCTCGCCGTCCGCGCGGCCGGCGGCTCCCGCGGCGCCTTCCGGCGGCTGCGGATCCTCTCGGCCGTGATGATCGCCGCTATCGTCGCGATCATCGCCGTGCCGGGGACCTTCCCGGTCTGGATGAAGATCGAACAGGGCCTGTGCGGCGTCGCGCTGCTGGGTGTGGCCGTGGTGATCAACGGACGGCAGCTGCGTACGCTGTTCGCCACGCTCTGACAGGGGGACGCGAGGGTGATCGACCTCGACCATGAGACCGCGCCGAGCCCCGCCCACCAGTGGGCGGGGGGCTGGCGGCGGCTCCTGCTGGGCACCGGGATGCTGGTCTTCCCGGCACTCACCGCCGTGGCCCTGGCCGGCGACGTCTCGGGGGCGGCCACGGTCGCCGGGTACGCCGTGGTCGCCGCGTTCTGCCTCTGCTACGTGCTCACCGCACTCGCCCTCGGACGCGGCCAACGGCAGTGGATCAAACCGCTGTTGGTGGTGATGACCGTCCTGTTCCTCGCCGCACTGCCGTTCGCCCACGGGGACGCCTTCTACCTCGCCACCGTGATCGTCTCGGAGATCGCGGTGGTCTGGCGGAAGTACGCCGCCCGGGCGGTGACCATCGGTACACTGGCCGCGCTGCTGCTGCCCTGGGCCGTACCCGCCTGGCACACCGGGCCCGGCGGATTCCAGGCGCTGGCCCTGCTGTTCACCGCGCTCACCTGCGGCGCCTTCGCCGAGATCGCCGCCACCAACAAGGCCCTGGTCGCCGCCCGGGCCGAGGTCGCGCGGCTCGCCTCCGAGGCCGAACGCAACCGGATCGCCCGGGACCTGCACGACCTGCTCGGGCACTCGCTCACCGCGATCACCGTCAAGTCCCGGCTCGCCCAACGCCTGGCGGGCAAGGATCTGGAGCACGCGGTGGCGGAGATGGCGGCCGTCGAGACACTGTCCCGCCAGGCGCTCTCCGACGTGCGCGGCGCCGTCACCGGCTACCGCGAGGTGAGTCTGGCCGGCGAGGTGGCCCGCGGCCGCGAACTGCTGCGCGCCGCCGGGGTGGTGGCCGACCTGCCCCGGGCCGCGGACGCGGTCGGGCCGGAGCACCGCGAACTGTTCGGCTGGGTGGTGCGCGAGGGCATCACCAATGTGGTCCGGCACGCCCGGGCGGCCCGCTGCTCGGTGGCCCTCACCGCCTCCTCGGTGGAGATCCGCGACGACGGTACAGGCGGTGGCGGTGGCGGAGCCGGGGTCGGCGTCGGGGTCGGGGTCGGCAAGGGCCTGACCGGCCTGCGGGAACGGGTCGCGGCGGCGGGCGGTACGGTCGAGGCCGGCCCGCTCGACCCGCGCGGGTGGCGACTGCTGGTCACCGTCCCGCAGTCCGACACCGACACGGACACCGACTCCGGCCCCGGTTCCGCCTCCGAAGGGACGACATGACGATCCGCCTGCTGCTCGCCGAGGACCAGGAACTCGTCCGCACCGCGCTGCGCGCCCTGCTCGACCTGGAGGACGACTTCGAGGTGGTCGCCGCCGTCGGACGCGGCGACCAGGTCGCGGAGGCGGCCCGCGAGCACCGCCCGGACGTCGCCCTGCTGGACATCGAGATGCCCGGACTGGACGGCCTGGCGGCCGCCGCGGTCCTCGCCCAGCAGGCCCCCGGCTGCCGGGTCGTCATCCTCACCACCTTCGGCCGCGCCGGCTACCTGCGCCGCGCCATGGAGGCGGGCGCGCTCGGCTTCGTGGTGAAGGACGCCCCGGCGGAGATGCTCGCCGACGCCATCCGCCGGGTCGCGGTCGGGGAGCGGGTGGTGGACCCGGAACTCGCCGCCGCCACCCTCGCGGCCGGCGCCTCCCCGCTCACCGCCCGCGAGCGCGACGTCCTCGACGCCTCCCGCTCGGGCGCGGGAGTCACCGAGATCGCCGGAAAGCTCTACCTCTCCGAGGGCACGGTCCGCAACTACTTCTCCTCCGCCATCGCCAAGACCGGCACCCGCAACCGCACCGAGGCCCTGCGCGTCGCCGACGAGCGCGGCTGGCTCTGACCCGCTGGTGACGCCATCGGGTGCCTGTCGCCGAAATGGCGAATACGGTGACCGACCGCCCGTCGCACCGTTAGCTTGACGGTGTGAATCATGATGAACAGTTGCTCCACGCCTCGTCGTTCGGTGCGGCGGCGGCCGCCTACGCCGAGCACCGTCCGGACTACGCGCAGGACGCGGTGCGCTGGGCGCTCGCACCTGCGCCCGGCCCGCGCGTGCTCGACCTCGGTGCCGGAACCGGCAAGCTGACCGCCACGCTGATCGCGATGGGCGCCGAGGTCATCGCGGTCGAGCCCGACCCGGCGATGCTCACCGAGCTGCGCCGTTCGCTGCCGACCGTCCGCGGCCTGTCGGGCAGCGCCGAGTCGATCCCGCTGCCGGACACCTCGGTCGACGCCGTACTGGTCGGCAACGCCATGCACTGGTTCGACATGGCCGTCGCGGGGCCGGAGATCGCCAGGGTCCTCGCACCCGGCGGCGTCCTGGCCGGCCTCTGGAACCTGATGGACGACCGGGTCGACTGGGTGGCCGGGCTCGCGGACGTCAGCGGGAGCGCGGCCATCGGCCCGCGTGACACGCCCGCCAGTTGGCGCGTCCAGACGGCCGGAGCGCACCTTCCGCAGAACGGCGGGCCCGCCCGGTTCGGCTCGTCGGAGCAGGTCGAGTTCCCGCACGGGCAGCGCCGCACCGCCGACTCGCTCGTCGCGACCCTGGCGACCCGAGCGGGGGTGCTGGTCCTGCCGGAGCGGGAACGGGACGCCCTGCTGGGCCGGATCCGCGAGTTCCTCGCCGGTCGACCGGAGACCGCCCACGGCGAGTTCACCCTGCCGATGCTGACCGGCGTGCTGCGCACCCGGCGGCTGTGAGGCGTCGCATCGACAGCGGAGTCCGTCAGAGCCGGCTGCGAAGATCACGCCCATGGATTCCGCCGACGCCCTCGCCGACCTCGACGCCCACCCCTGGGCCTCCGTCTCGCACGCCTACGGTCCCGCCGAGGACCTGCCCGACCTGCTGCGTGCCCTCGCCGAGGGCGGCGGGGACGCCGAGGAGGCGATCTCCGAGCTGTACTCGTGCATCCTCCACCAGGGCACGGTGTTCCCCGCCAGTGTGGACGCCGTCCCGTACCTCGCCCGGATCGCCGCCGCCGCCGAGTTCGGGGCGGCCGAAGTCCTCTGCCTGCTGGGCGGATTGGCCGAGAGCGAGGACGAGTGGGGGATCACGCCGGGCGCCGTCCGGGCCGCTGTGGCCGCCCAGATCCCGGTGCTGATACCGCTGTTGGCGCACGAGGAGGCGGACGTCCGGTCGCTCGCCGCCTGGACGGTCGGCCACACCCGGGACACCGAGGCCGCCCCCGCCGCCCTGCGGAGCCGCTGGGTGGCCGAGGCCGACCCCGGCGTCCGGGCCGAACTGCTCATCGCCCTCGGCCGCGTGGACCTCTCCGGTGCCACCATCGAGGCCCGCGCGCTGCTCGGCGAGTCCACGCCCGCGCCGCTGCGACTGGCAGCGCTCCACGTGACCCTGGACGCCGAGGAACCGTGGACCGACGCCCACCACGATGCCGCCCTCGGCGTTCTGCCCTCGGGTGAACTCACGGTCGACCGGTACGGCATGCATCGCCGCACGGCACTGCACGCGGTCGTCGACGGCCTGCTGGGCCGGGGGACCGAGACCGACCGCGAGAGCGCCTTCGCGCTGCTGGACGCCGCTCTGCGCGAAGAGCGCGCCGAGGTGCGGGCCGAGGCGGTCGACGCAGCCGACCACGCCTGCCACCTCTCGCGCAGCGCCCCCCGGCGGCTGGTCCCGGCCATCGCCCCGCTCGCCGCCGAGCACCCGGCGTCGACCCTGCTCGGCAAGCTCGGCCCGGCCGCCGCCGAGGCCGCGCCCGTCCTCGCCGAACTCGCCGCCCAACCGGACGACGAGGCGGCCGACCGGGCGCTGGCCGTACTCGTCCGCATCGCGCCCAGGCAGGCCGCCCCGCTGCTGGCCCGGGACCTCGACCGGCGCCCCCGCGCACTCGACGCCGCGGGCGACTACCACGGCCCCGCCTTCCCCTTCGACCCGGCGCTGCTCACCGCCGTCCGCGCGCGGCTGGCCGCCGACGGTCTCGGCACCAACGAGACCATCGACCTGGTCCACCTGCTGTGCCAGTGGGGTCCGCGGGCCGCCGCCGCGCTGCCCGAGCTCTACGCGGTGTTGCCCCGATGTCAGTACGCGGCTACCGCCATCGCGGCCGTCGCCGCCGACAGCCCGCAGGCCGAACGCGAGCGGGCCGGCGCCGTCCTGCGGGCCGCCACCGGGTTCCTCGCGGCCCGCGCCCACCACACCCTCACCGGCGAGACCGACGTCCTGCTTCGCGCCGCCACCGAGGGACTGACCGTCCCGCGCGACTTCGTCGAGGCGGCCCGGGCCGCCGCCGACCTGGGCGCGGTCGCCACTGGGCTGCTCCCCGCCCTGCGCGCGGCGGTCAGTGAGGACGCCGAGCCGACCACCCCGCAGCTGGACGGCGACATCGCCATCGCCACCGCTCTCTGGCAGATCACCGGCGACGCCGAGGAGGCGGTCACGATCCTCGCCTCCGTCCTGGACCGTACGGCCGGCAACCAGCTCTGGTACCGCTGGACCGTCGTCCGCACGCTCCGCGCGATCAGGAACCTCGGCGCGGCCGCCCGGCCACTGGTCCCGCGCCTGGAACACCTGCTCGCCGACCCCGAGAAGGCCTCCGCCGCCGCCCTCGCCCTGCTGGACGTCGCCGACCCCGACACCGTCGACCTCGACCGGCTCGTCGAGGCGGCCCTCCACTCCGCCGAGACCGGAGCGGACGTCGCGGGCGCCTGCGAGGCCCTCCAGAGTCTCGGCGCCGCCGCGCTGAGCACCCACCAGCGCCTGCGCGTCACCGAACTCGCCGAGAGGGACCGGCGCATCGTCGGTTTCGGCCTCACGAACAGCATCGTCCGCGAGGACGATCGGCTGCGCGCCGTTCTGGCAGGCAACTGAACCGTGCGTCGGGGCGGTCGACTAATCGATCGCCGCCCCGGCCCGCTTCCGAATAGCGTGCTGTCGGATGGATCTGAACGAAGCTGTGATCGCCGGGGACGCCGCCACCGTGCGCTCCCTGCTGGAGGACGGTGCCGACCCGAACGCCCTTGGTCCGGACGGTCTGCCGCTGCTGTGCGCCGCCGTGGCCGGGTTCGACTACGGGACGGCCGAGGCCCTGGTGGAGGCCGGTGCCGATGCCGACCGCGAACTGCCGGACGGTACGACCCCGCTGCTGCGGGCCGTCGACCTCGGCTCCCCGGCGCTGGTCGGGGCCCTGCTCGGCAGCGACTCGGGCGCCGGACTGCCGGAGACCTCCCGGCGTCGGTTGCTCGACTCGGCCCGGCACTGGTGGGAGGTCGGCGAGGAGGAGGAACTGCGCCGCCGTACCGGGGCGTCCGGCCCGGCCGTCCGGCGATGGGTCGAGGACGAGTACACCGACGTCGAGGAGGTCTCGCTCGGCGACCTGACCGTGCGGGCCGGCCACAGCGGCGTCCTCACCGCGCTGGAGCAGGCGTTCGGCATCGCGGCGCCGGTGGCGGAGCTGGTCGCGCGGGCCGTCCCGTACCCGGAGGCGTGCCACGCCAACTGGTCCGCCGCCTGCTTCGCCCTCGGCGGGCGCTCGACCCCGCAGGACTGGTCGGAACTGGTCGCGCTGCGCCACCATCCCGATCCGGTCCACCGGCGGCTGCTCGCGGACGTTCTGGGGTGCCGTCACTTCTTCGCCGGCCACCGGGCCCGCCCGGACACGGACCGAGACGTGGAGTTCCTGGCGGACTGGGTGCTCGACGAACCGGACGGCCGTGTCCTCGCCGTGGTCCTGGAGGTCTACACCGACTGGGGCCACGCCGGGCAGGAGGCGGTCGGACTCCGGTACGCGGACCACGCCGATCCGCGGGTGCGGAGCGAGGTGCCGCACTGCCTGAGCCGGGACGGGATTGCGCCGAGCGAGGCCGCCACGGCCGCCCTGCTGGCGCTGTCGTACGACCCCGACCCCGCTGTCCGGGCCGTGATCGCCCAAGTCCCGGGATATCCTGGTGAGTTCACCCCGAACTTCCGGGCAGCGCTGCTCAGGCTCATCCAGGACCCCGACCCCGGTGTCCGTGCCCGGTCCGCCGAGACCCTCTCCGCGTCCCCCGACCGTACGCCCGAAGTCACCGAGGCCCTCGCCGCTCTCCTGGACGAGGAGGACCAGCTCATGCGTCTGGAGGGCGCGTGCGCCCTGGCCCGCCGTGACGACCCGCGCACCGAGGAGGCGTACGAGCGGGTCGGCCCGCTCGGACCCGGGTTCGGGATTGACCACCGGGTGAACGCCCTCTGGCACTACCGTTCCCGCAACCGGCTGTCCTGACCGTCCGGATCGTCGAGCCGGGCCGCCGTTCCGATCGGTTCCGATCGGTTCCGATCGGGCCTCGGGCGGCCGCACAGGGGTGGCGGCCGCCCGAGGAGTCCGTCACGCCAGGCGCAGCACCAGCTTGCCGGTGTTCTCGCCGCGGAACAGCATGCCGAGGGTCTCCGGGAAGTCGTCCACGGTGCCCTCGACCACGTGCTCCTTGACCTTGATCCGGCCGTCGCCGATCCAGCCCGCGAGCTCGGCGGCCGCCTCCGCGTAGCGGCGGGCGTAGTCGAAGACCACGAAGCCCTCCATGCGGGCCCGCCGCACGAGCAGTGACAGGTAGTTGGACGGGCCCTGCACGGCGTTCTCGGTGTTGTACTGGCTGATCGCGCCGCAGATCACCACGCGGGCGTGCATCGCCAGCCGGGTCAGCGCGGCGTCCAGGATCGGGCCGCCGACGTTGTCGAAGTAGACGTCGATGCCGTCCGGGGCGTGGGTGCGCAGCGCCTTGCGGACGTCCTCGGCGTGGTAGTCGATCGCCGCGTCGAAGCCGAGCTCGTCGGTCAGCAGCGCGCACTTCTCCGGACCGCCCGCGATCCCGACCACCCGGCAGCCCTTGATCTTGGCGATCTGCCCGACCAGGGTGCCGACGGCCCCGGCTGCGCCGGAGACCACCACGGTCTCGCCCTCCTTGAGCGCCCCGACCTCCAGCAGCCCGAAGTAGGCCGTCATCCCGGGCATCCCGAGCGCCCCGAGGTACGTCGACAGCGGAGCGAGCGCGGGATCCACGGTGAGTGCTCCCTTGCCGTCGGACACCGCGTACTCCTGGACCCCGAAGGTGCCCACCACGTGGTCGCCGACCTGGAACTTCGGGTGGTTGGACGCGATGACCTCGACCACCGACCCGGCCCGCATGACCTCGCCCAGGCCCACCGGCGGCAGGTACGAGGGCCGGTCGTCCAGCCAGCCGCGCATGGCCGGGTCGAGCGAGATGTACCGGGTCCGCCCCAGGAACTCGCCGTCGCCCGGCACGCCCACGGGCTCCTCGCCGTGCGCCCAGTCCTCCGCCCGGACCTCCCCGACCGGTCGGCGGGCGAGGCGGATCTGACGGTTCACTCCGGTCATGGCATCTCCTGGGGCGTGCTCGGGTTCAGCAGGGCAGGGACATGAGTGTAAGCAAGCGCTTAGTCATCTGACCAGGCCTGGTCAGGGTTCCCTGTCGACCAGCTCCTGGTCGTAGGTGGCGAGGATCGACTCCATCAGTCGGCGGTCCGGGCGCCCGGAAGCGGCGAGGGCGGCCGCCTCGATGAAGAAGTGCTCGAAACCGGCCGGGGTCAGGGTCACCAGGATAGTGGCCGGGGTGTCGCCGATCGCGGTGAAGGAGTGCGGATGGGTGCGTGGCACGTGCATGAACCCGCCCGGGCCCGCCTCGATGACCCGGTCGTCGCAGCGCAGCCGGAACGCTCCGCTGACCACGTGGAAGGTCTCGTCGTGGCCGCGGTGCAGGTGCAGCGGAGCGCCCTCGCCGGGCTGGAAGGTGGACTCCAGTACGGCCAGTGAGCCGCCGGTCTGCTCACCCGTCAGCTTGATCACGTACGGGCCGCCCGGTACGTGGAAGCGGCCGCCGCACCCGGGCGGCAGGATGACCGGTTCGCGGTGTGCCTCAGCCATGGCCGAACTCCTTCCGGTGGCGCTCGGCCCAGGTCCGGAACGTCGTCGCCGGACGGCCGGTCAGCTGTTCCACCGTCGGGGTGACGGTCGCGGTGAACGGCTCCAGCGAGGCGGCGCGCAGCGCCGTGATCGCGTCCGCCATCTCGGGCGAGACGCCGTGCCCGAGGATCGTGTCCCGGGCGGCCGCCGGTGACACCTCGGTGAAGGCGAGCGGCAGGCCCAGCACCTCGGCCAGCGTCGCGACCATCTCACCGGGCGAGAGCGCCTGCGGGCCGGTCAGCAGATGGGCCCGGCCGTCGTGCCCGTCCTCGGTCAGGGCGCGGGCGGCGACGGCGGCGATGTCCGCCGGGTCGATGACGGCGACCCGTCCGGCGGCGAACGGCGCCTCGACGACGGCGGTCGCGCGGATCGGCCCGGCCCAGGCGAGGGCGTTGGACATGAAGCCCATCGGCCGCAGGAACGTCCACGCCGATCCGGCGTCCAGGACGGCCTGTTCACCCGTCTGGTGCCAGCGCGGGACGGGATCGGCGGCGCGCGGATCGGCGACCCGGCCGGAGGACAGCTTCACGACGGCGTCGACGCCGGCCCGGGCGGCCGCGCGGGCGAGGTTGGCGTCATGGCGGGGGATGTCAGGCCCGTCGGAGAGCAGGAACACCCTCCGGACACCGCGGAGTGCGGCGGTCAGCGAGTCCGGCTCGCCCAGGTCCGCGTGGACGACGTCCACGCCCTCGGGCAGTGCGGCCCGGTCGGGGCGGCGGGTGACGGCGCGCACGGGCGCGCCGAGGGCGGTCAGCTGGTCGACGAGGGCGCGGCCGACCGTGCCGGTCGCGCCGGTGACGAGTATCACGGGGTCCTCCGGGAGTTTCAGTCGTTCCGTTCGAGGGAGTTGAGCAGGTCGTCATGCCAGGCGAGGTCGGCCCGCAGCCGGGCCAGGCAGTGCTCGAAGATCCACGGTTCGAGCCCGGTCAGATCCGGCTCGGCGGCCTCGAACTCCGCCTCGAACAGGGCGATCTGACCGGCCACCGCCTGTCGGCGCGCGGCGACCGCCTCGACCAGTTCCGCGCCCGAGAGGTCCGAGGTGTACTGCAACGCCAGGTCCACCGGATCGGGCAGCAGCCGCACCCTGCGCAGCGCCGCGTCCCGCAGGGCGGTCAGCTCCTGCCGCCCCCGGTCGGTGATCGCATAGACGGTCCGCTCCGGCGGATTGCCCACCTTCTCGCTGCGGACCACCTCGACCAGCCCGTCCCCGGCCATCCGGTGCAGAACGCTGTAGAGCGACCCGGGCTTGACGTCCGTCCACAGCTCGGTCCGGTCCAGCTGCGCTGCCTGCCGGATCTGGTAGCCGTGCATCGGGCCGCCCCGGGCGAGGGCGCTGAGTGCGAAGAGTCGAGAAGTGCTCACGTTGGTAGTCAAACACGAGTATCGGAGGGTAGTCAAACGCGACTATGGCTGCATAGGGACCCGTTCGGCGTAGCGCGCGGTGGCGGCGACGCGGCGTCGGTACTTCTACCGGCGGGCAGCCCCCGAGCGCGGAGGTCCGGCGCCGGAAGGAGAACAGCAAGTGAGTACAGCGCACGTTGGGCCCGGCGACTACAGCCAGGTACCGAACCCGGAGCAAGCGCTCAAGTACGCGATCCAGCACATCGTGGGCGATCGCGTCGAGATCATCGAGGGAGTCATCACCCCCGTGTCGCCAACCTGGGCGCACGAACGCGCGTTCGACTTGATCCGCGAACAGATCGGACCGCGCATGCGCGAGCTGAGTTTGCGGGCGGGTTCCGGCAATCTCGACCTGCCGGGGACGGAGAACTTCTACGTGCCCGACCTGGCAGTCGTACCGGCTGAACTGGCCGAGGCAGAGGGCGCGTTACTGCCCGAACAGACGGTCCTCGTCGTAGAGGTCACTTCCCCCTCGAACGGCGACACGGACCGCACCGTGAAGCGTCGTCGGTATGCGCAGTTCGGTGCGCCGCTCTACCTGCTGGTGGACCGTCAGGAGCGGACCTGCCTGCACCCTGTTCTCGCAGGCCGGCGGACTCGGTTACACCCTGGCCGAGGGGCCGCATCCGTTCGGCGTTCCGGTGCGGCTCCCTGAGCCCTTCCAACTCGACCTTGACACCGCCGAGTTCTGAACCGTTCCGTTGGGCTGATCGGAGGTGACTCGGGGCGCCGCCCGGCTGGGTCTGGTTGCGGCTCAACTCGCCGAGATCGCCGAGGTGTTGGTGGGGGCGGTGGGGTGCATGCCCGCGACGGGTCGGCCGCTCAGCCCTGTCCGGGAGTCGACGGCGTCCACCCGAGGGCGGGCCCGAGCCGGGTGGCGAGGTCGGTGAGGATCTGCACGTAGTCCTCGTGCTCGAAGCTGAACGGTAGTGCGACGGCCACCTCGTCCACCTCGCGGAATCCGGCGTGGGCGTGCAGTCGTTCGACGAGCTCCGCGGAGCTGCCGACCAGGTCGGGTGCGAAGAGCAGCCGGTTGGGACCCTGCGGGGTGAGGGTGCGCGGGGTGCGGGCGAGGACGTAGGCCTCGTACCTGGCGCGCTGTTCGGGGGTCGCGCTGTCGGTGGGGATGATCACCAGGCCCTGGGAGACCCGGGCCCGCTCGCGGTCGGGGTGCAGGGCGCGGAAGGTGCGGATCTGCTCGGCCTGGATCTCGGCGAAGTCCGGTACGGAATCCGTCTGTTCGGGCTTGACCACGCTGCTGGTGAGCAGGTTGAGCCCGTGCTCGCCGGCCCACCGCGCCGAGCGCAGACTGCCGGCGCCGTACCAGAGCCGTTCGGCCAGGCCGGGGGAGTGCGGCTGGACGCGGCGCGAGTACACCTCGATGCCCTCGGTGCCGGCGAAGTCGGAGGCGTCCTCGCCGCGGACCAGGGCGAGCAGCCGCTCGGCCCGGCGGTAGCCAAAGTCCTCGTCCTCGCCGGTGTCGGGGTAGAGCGCGCCGCGCACCTGCTCGTAGTGGACGGGCGGGCCGACACTGAAACCGGGGTTGAGCCGGCCGCCGGAGAGCAGGTCGACGGTGGCGAGGTCCTCGGCGAGCCGCAGCGGGTTCTCCCAACCGAGCGGGGTGACGGCGGTGCCGAGCTGGATGCGGCTGGTGCGCTGGGTGGCGGCGGCGAGGACGGCGACGGGGGAGGAGATCCCGTACTGGAGGTGGCGGTGGCGCAGCCAGGCGCTGTCGAGGCCGAGCTGCTCGCCGAGGGTGATCAGTTCCAGGGTGGTCTCGTGGCCGCGGCGCGGGTCGGCCTCGTCGAAGAGCCCGATGGTCAGGAAGCCGAGTTTCCGCAGCGGGCGGGGGGAGGGCGGCATGGTGGCGGCTCCGCGTGGGATCGGGCGGCCCCGGGAGGGCCGGTCGGGGGTGGTGCCCGTCGACGGTACGCAGACGGCGCGCGGTGCCACAAGATCGACGCGCGATCCGGCCACCGGACCGCAATGGTCCGCAATCGACCGCAACGGGGCGTAACAGCCGGCCGGCCGCCCCCGGGCGGGCCCCCGCCCGGGGGCCCGCCGGGACCGCCTCGGGTTCAGCAGCTGCGCAGCTCCGGGCTCTGGTTGCGGATCTGGTTGTGCAGCGAGGTGAACTCGCGGTACGCCTCGCTGTCCTCGGCGCCGGGCCGGAAGGCGCCGACGCGGTGGCAGTTGACGAAGGCGAGCTTCACGCCGAAGTGGTCCTCCAGGCTGCCCCGGATGGCGTTGCTGGCCAGCGCGCGCAGCAGCTGGGCGCGCTGCTCGTCACTGGGGGTGGTGTTGTCGGTCGTGAACTCGGCCTCGGTGGCGGCGAGTTCGGTGCTCAGCCCGGCGACGACCTGGTAGGCGTACGGGAGTGAGCTGCGGACGGTGTCGAGGAAGTCGGCCTCGTCCACGCGGCCGTTGCGGGCCTGGTCGAGGAGGGCGGGGGAGACGTCGAGCGACATGGGTGTCCTCTTTCGCGGGGCGCGCGGGTACGCACTCGGGAACGGTTGGCGAAGATGAAAACCATTTGCGTGAAGGACTGTCCTGGACGCCCCGACGATCTGTCAAGTACCGCCCCTCGAAGGACTGACGTGCGGCGGCTCCGGCGGTCGGCGGACCTTGATGACGAGCACCGCGATCACCACCGCGAGCGCCACGAACACCAGCCCCATCTGGAAGGCGCCGGCGATGCCGTGCACCAGCACCCGTGAGGAGTACGGCGCCGGCAGCTTGCCGCTCGCCCTGAACTGGGCGGCCTGCTGCGGGGTGGCGTGCTGGAGGAACGTCCCGACCTGCCGCCGGGCCTCGTGGTGGCCGGCCGTGCCGTACACCGTGACCAGGATCGACAGGCCGAGCGAACCGCCCACCTGCTGGGCGGTGTTGAGCATGCCGGTGGCCGCGCCGGTCTCGTGCGGGGCCACCTGCGAGACGACGGTGAGCAGCACCGGCACGAAGATCGAACCCATCCCGAAGCCGAACAGCAGCGTCGGCCCGAGGATCCCGGCCGCGTAGCCGGTGTGGATGTCGATCCGGGTCGCCCAGAACACGCCGCCGAGCACCAGCGCCGACCCGGTGACCAGGAACGGCTTCGGGCCCCACCGCAGCTGGTTGCGGGCGGCGAACTGGGAGGCCGCGACGGTGGCCGCGCTGATCGGGAGGAAGGCGAAGCCGGCCCGCAGCGGGCTGAAGCCGAGGATCTCCTGGACGAACAGGGTGATGAAGAAGAAGATGCCGAACATCGTCGCGCTCACGCAGAGCATCAGCCCGTACGCGCCGGAGCGGTTGCGCTCGCGCAGGAGGTGCAGGGGCGTGATCGGCTGTTGCGCGCGCTGCTCGTTCACTGCGAACGCCGCCAGCAGCACCACCGCGAGGCTGAACGCGGTCACGGTGACGGCGCCGGTCCAGCCGTGGTCGGAGGCGCGGATGAAGCCGTACACCAGCGAGACCATGCCCGCCGTGGCGGTGAACGCGCCGGTCAGGTCGAAGCGCCCGGGGTGGCGTTCGGACTCGTTGATGTAGAGCGGCGCCAGCAGCACGATCGCGATGCCGATCGGCACGTTGACGAAGAACACCCAACGCCAGGACAGCCAGGAGGTCAGCATGCCGCCGAGCAGCAGGCCGATGGCGCCGCCCGCGCCGGCCACGGCGGAGAACACCCCGAAGGCCCGGTTGCGCTCGGAGCCCTCCTTGAAGTTGGTGGCGATCAGTGCGAGCGCCGTCGGCGAGGCGATCGAGCCGCCGAGGCCCTGCAGGGCCCGCGCGGCCAGCAGCCAGCCGGAGGACTGCGCGACCCCGCCGAGGAGGGAGGCGAGGCTGAAGACCAGGACGCCTAGGACGAACACCCGCCGGCGCCCGAGGATGTCGCCTGCCCGCCCGCCGAGCAGCAGCAGTCCGCCGAAGGTGAGGGCGTAGGCATTGATGACCCAAGACAAGTTGGTGGTGTTGAACTTCAGCGCCTGCTGGATGTGGGGCAGCGCGATGTTCACGATCGTGATGTCGAGAACGACCATGAGCTGGGTGGCCGCAATGACGGTGAGGGCTATCCTCGGGCGCCGGCCGCGTCGTGCAGTCGCGGGCGGTGCGAGCGCCAGGGTGCGCGAGCTTGCCAAGGCAGGTCCCCCAATGGCGTGGGGTCGAACGACGGTGAGTGAACGGAATCCATTCGCTACCACGGACCGTAGTCCCGGGGAGATAAGGAACACAAGCGTTCATTACCGACAACCATCTGTTTTCGGACGATGGCGGGCGGTTGGCGCCTCTGCAACGGGAGGACCGGCGCGCCGATCGTGTCGTTCGCGGGGCATGAAGACCACGCTCAGCAGGAAGCCGAAGAGGATCTGGGAGCCGGTCCGGGCGACCCGTACTTCCTGGAGCAGGTTGCTCCAGCGCCGGTCCGCCGCTCCTCGGGCGACTCTCGTCGGCCGCTACGGCATCGCCTCGCGGAGGCTGTCCTGCCTGGTCATCGTGATCGCCGCCCGCTCCTCATCGGCGCGTGCAGCAGCCGCAGGGCCGGGCAATCGCGGAGCATGGACGCCCGGCCGCTCCGGGGACGGAGCTGCTGACAGCCGTCCGTGCGGGCCGGCGCCGTACGGCACAAACCGCCCACCGTCACCATCCCTGCGCAGTTCCTGACCAGCGCCCGTGTGCTCGCCCGCTTCGTCGAGGAACCGCAGGTCCAGACGGAGCCGAACGTGCCTGCCCGGCCCGGGCCAGGCTTAACGGCCGGTGCGGGATCCGCCTGTTTATCCGGGTCCCGTTGGGTAGACGCTGGCAGGACAAACGTGCCGGTAGGCCTCCAGGGTCGGCCTGTGCGTTCGAGCGCTGATCGGATAACCACCATGAACGAGCACGCATCCACCTCAGCCGGATCATCCGCTTCTTCGCCCGGTACGGCGTTGTTGCTCCGGCCGGTCGACACGGCGGCGTCCGTCGTGCGCCGAGTACCGGGCGCCAGGACCGTCGGCGGAGTGGTCGACGGTGTGCTCGACACTGTGGGACTCGTGTCGCCGCGGGCACGCCGCGTCGCCGCCTACACCGGCGCCGGGTTGCTCGGGGCACTGGGCGCGGTCGACTGGCGGTGGCGGCGGCCGGTGCGGCTGCCGTGTGGCTGACCCAGTCGCGGTCGGCGCGTACCGTGGCTCCGACGCGGGCGCCGAAGGCCGCGCGGCGTAAGCCGGCCGGCAAACCGAGCGCCGGTACGAGTCGCAAGACGGCGGGCAGCCGCCGTACGACTGCCTCCGCCAAGTCCTCTAAACGGAAGGCCGCGTGACGCGGTCGCCCGAGGGTGAGTCATGGTCCTGCGTCTCCTGGCCCGACTGCCGGCGGCTGGTCTCGGACTGACCCTGGCCGTGCCGGTGGTCGTCGCGCGCGCCGCGGTCCCTACGGCCCGTGCCGCCGCCCGGGTGGCGGTCGAGGCCGCCGGGGCCGGCGTCCGCACCACCGCGCACACCGCCACCGCAGCCGCCGTCACGGCACGCCGCGTGGGGCGGGTGACCCGTAACGCGGCTGAGGCGGGCCGGGGCTACTGGCAGGCCGGCTCCCGGGTCCAGCTGTCGCTGCGCCCGCGCGCGGGCACCACCGCCGGCAGAGCGCGGAACCTTGAGGTGGCGGCGCGGAAGGTGGCGCTCGGGCTGGCCAAGCGGCCGGACGTGGTCGCCGCCTACTGGGACGGCGGGCTCGCCCGGCTGGTGGTACAGCTGACCCAGGACGCCGTCACCGAGCGCGTCGTGGACCGCGCCACCGAGCTCGCCGACGATCAGCGCCTGGAGCGGGTGGACGAGGAGGTTCTGGAGACCGCGCACCCCGGCCGGACCGGCAGTGTGCGCGCACAGGCGATCGCCCTCGGCTGTGACGCGGTGGGTTTCGCGACCGCTCTTGGAGCGCGGGCGATCCCGCTGCGGACCGCGCCCCGGCTGGCCACCGCCGTAACCGCTCTGGTCCGCGAGGACCCGGAGGTCCGCACACGGCTCCGCCGCCGCCTCGGCGACACAGGCTCCGACCTGGTGCTGGCAGCGGCCGGGGCGGCGGCGTACGGCGTCGGGCAGTCGCCCACCGCGCTGGCCCTGGACGCGGTACTGCGCACCGGCAGGCTGATGGAGACTATCGCCGGCGCCGCCGCCTTCGACTCCGCGCACGACACGGTCTGCGCGCCCGGACGGCTGAGCGTGGCGGGCGAGGGCACCGCCCGCCCGGCGCTGCGTCCGCTGCCCTGCGACGAGTACGCGGACCAGGCCGTGGGCGGAACCCTGCTCGGCTCCGCCGCGGCCCTGCTGTTCACTCGCGACATCGTGGAGGCGGCCGAGGGGCTGGTGGCGGGCAATCCGAAGGCCGCGCGCTACGGTCCGGCCGCGTTCACCGCCGCGCTGGGCACCGAGCTCGCCCGTGAAGGCGTCCTGGTCCGCAACCCGGAGCGGCTGCGCCGCCTGGAACTGGTCGATACCGTCCTCCTGCACCCCGACTCCCTGCGCGGCAGGGCGAGAACGGTCCTGGAGGTCCACCCCAGCGCACCCGGCTGGGATCACGACCGGCTGTGGCAGGCCGCCGCCGCTGCCCTGGAACCGTCGGCGGTCGAACCGGACCTCGAACTCCGCCCGGTGCCAGACCAGTTGGGCTCCTCGGGCTCCTCGGGCTCCTCGGGCGCCGAGACTGGCCTGATGATCGCTGTCGTCGACGGTGCGGACATCGGCACGGTCCTGGTCAGCCGGGAGATCGCCCCGCTCGCCGAGGCCGCGCTGGACGCCGCCCGTCGCGCCGGACTGCACGTCGTGGTGGCCGACGACGGCACGCTCGGCGACTTCGGTGCTCTCGCCGATGAACGAGTCGGCGCTGAGCGGCCGTTGATTGAGGTCGTGCGTCAACTCCAGCGCAACGGACGGGTGGTGCTCACCATGGCGCGCGTTCCAGCCGGCGATGATTCCGAGTTGACGGACAGCGCCCGGGACCTGCTCGCCGGATTGCTGCGCAGCGACCTCGCGGTCGCGGTCACCGACGAGGACAGCGCGGTGGTGTGGGGCGCGGACCTCCTCCTGCTGAGCGGTCTCGAATCCGCCTGGCGGCTGCTGGCCGCGATTCCCGCCGCGCGCACCGTCGCCCGGCACTCCAGGACCCTGGCCGAGGCGAGCGCCGCGCTGTCCGGGCTCCTGGTCGTCACCCGCGGCCGACGGCCACACGGCACCCTCCCGGTCGGCATCCGCCTCTCGCCCGTCAACGCCGCGACCGCCGCGGCCCTCGTCTCGGGCTGGCGGGCCGCCCTGCGCGTCGGCACCCGCAGCGCCCCCCACCCGCCGCCGCGCGTCCCCTGGCACGCCCTCGCGCCCCGGGAGGCGCTGGCCCGACTCAAGGCCGTCCGCCGCCCGGCGCGCCCCGAGGGCCTGCGGGTCCTGTCGGGCGCCGTCCGGCGGGTGCAGGGGCTGCCGGCGTTCGCCCCGGTGCGTCTGACGGGCCGCCTGATCGGCGCGATGCGCTCCGAGCTCGACGATCCGCTGACACCGGTCCTGCTGGTCGGGGCGACCGCCTCCGCCCTGTTGGGCTCGACCGTGGACGCGCTGCTGGTCACCGGAGCTCTGGCGATGAACGCGCTGATCGGCGCGGTGCAGCGGATGTGCGCCGAACAGGCGCTCTCCGCACTTGAAGTGACTCAGCATCAGAAAATCAAGGTGGTCGACGGGAGCCGGTCCCGCAGGGTCAAGCCCTCCGATCTGGCGCCCGGTCAGGTGATCGAGCTGAACACCGGCGATGTGGTGCCCGCCGACGCCCGGCTGCTCGACGTCGACGACCTGGAGGTCGACGAGTCCTCGCTGACCGGCGAGTCCCTCCCCATCGCGAAGCAGGTGGACGCGACCCCGGAGGCAGCCGTCGCCGACCGCCGCTGCATGGTTTTCGAGGGCACCACCGTCGTGGCCGGCCACGCCCGGGCCGCCGTCGTCGGCACCGGGGACGACACCGAGGCCGGACGGGCCGCGCACCTCGCCGCCCGCACCCCGCCGGCGGCCGGCGTCCAGGCCCGGCTGCGCGAACTGACCAACCGCAGCCTGCCGTTCACCCTGCTCGGCGGAGCCGCCGTCGCGGGCCTGGCCGTGCTGCGCGGGCGCCCGGTGCGCCAGGCCGTCCGGGGCGGGCTCGCGGTCGCGGTGGCCGCCGTGCCGGAGGGCCTGCCGCTGGTGGCGACGGTCGCCCAGCTGGCCGCGGCCCGCCGGCTCAGCCGGCACGGCGTCCTGGTCCGCACCCCGCGCGCCCTGGAGGCGCTCGGCCGGATGGACACCGTTTGCTTCGACAAGACCGGCACCCTGACCGAGAACCGCCTGCGGGTGACCCGTGTCGGCACGACCGACGGCGCTCTGCACCCCGCCGACGACCCAGCCGCGACGCCCGTCCTGCGGATGGCGGCCCGGGCCTGCCCGCCCGCCGACGACACGGCCGTCCACGCCCACTCCACCGACGAGGCGATCCTCGCGGCTGCGCCGGACGAGCTCGGCTGGACGCCCGACCAGGCGCTGCCGTTCGAGGCCAGCCGCGGCTACGCCGCCGCGACCGGGGCCGACGAGGAGGGCCGCGAACTGCTCGTGGTGAAGGGCGCACCCGAGAGCGTCCTGCCGGCCTGCACCGGCGCCGGGAAGGAGGAGGCCGAGACCGTGGCCGTCCTCGGCGCGGAGGGCCTGAGAGTCCTCGCCGTCGCCACCCGGTCCCTCGCCGACGGTGCGGAGGCGGTCGACCTGCCGCTGGAGCGGCTGGAGCTGGTCGGCTTCGTCGCCTTGGCGGACACCCCGCGCGCCAGGTCCGCCGCGCTGATCGAAGGACTGCGGCGGGCCGGGGTGCGGCCGGTCATGCTCACCGGCGACCACCCGGCCACGGCCCGTGCGGTGGCTGTCGCGCTGGGCTGGCCCGAGGAGCTCGAACTGGCCATCGGCGACGACCTGGCCAGCCTCGATCGGACCGGCCGTGCCCGCCGGCTGCGGGGCTGCGACGTCGTCGCCAGGGTCGCACCGGAGCAGAAGGTACTGGTCGTCGAGGCGCTTCGGGAGGCGGGACGGGTCGTGGCGATGGTGGGCGACGGGGCCAACGACGCCGCCGCCATCCGCTCCGCCGACATCGGGATAGGCATCGCCGCCCGCGGCTCGGCGGCGGCCCGCAACGCAGCGGACCTGGTGATCACCGACGACCAGCTGACCGTCCTGACCGACGCCGTCGACGAGGGCCGCGCGCTGTGGCGCAGCGTGGCGGACGCGATCACCATTCTGATCGGCGGCAACGCCGGCGAGATCGGCTTCTCCCTGCTCGGCACCCTGCTGTCGGGACGCGCCCCGATGTCCACCCGCCAGATCCTGCTCGTCAACCTGCTCACCGACATGTTCCCGGCGATGGCCGTCGCCGTCACGCCACGGGACGACCAGCCGGCCGGGGAGAGCGCCCCGCGCGCGGGCACCGCGGCCCTCGACGCGCCGCTGGCCCGCCAGATCCGGCACCGGGGCCTGGTGACCGCCATCGGCGCGACCACCGCCTGGCTCATCGGCACCGCCACCCCCGGCTCCGCCCGGCGCACCAGCACCATGGCCCTGTGCGGCGTCGTCGGCGCCCAGCTCGCCCAGACCCTGACCGGACGGCGGCGCAGCCCCCTGGTCCTGGCGACCGTCCTGGGCTCCGCCGCCGCGCTCGCGGCCGTCATCCAGACGCCGGGCGTCAGCGGGTTCTTCGGGTGCGTCCCGCTCGGCCCGGTGGCCTGGGCGGGCGTCGCCGCGTCGATCGCCGTCGCTGTGGCGGCCCCACCGCTGATCCCGCAGGTCGAGCGCCTCCTGCTGCTGGCCCTCGCCCGGGCCTTGGCAGCCGTGCGGACGGCCGGTCAGCGGTCGTCCGGTCCAGGGTCGTCCGGTCCAGGGTCGTTCGGTCAAAGCAGCACGCCATGAAGGACACCCTCGCCGAGTACCACCGTCGGCGGGACTTCTCGAAGACCGCCGAGCCCGAGGGCGGCCGGACCGATCCCCGCGCGCGCCCCTCGTTCGTCGTGCAGATCCACGACGCGACGGCGATGCACTTCGACGTCCGCCTGGAGATCGACGGCGTCCTCAAGTCCTGGGCCGTGCCCAAGGGCCCATCCCGCGACCCGCACGACAAGCGCCTCGCCATGCCCACCGAGGACCACCCGCTGGAGTACCGCGAGTTCGAGGGCGTCATCGCCGACGGCGAGTACGGCGCGGGCACCGTGATCGTCTGGGACGAGGGCACCTACCGCAACCTCTCCACCGACCGCGCCGGCCACGACCTCCCGCTCGCCGACGGGCTGGAGCACGGGCACGCCTCCTTCCACCTCTACGGGCACAAGCTTCACGGCGGCTACTCCCTCACCCGCATCTGCACGAAGCGTTCGGACGGCCGGGAGGCCTGGCTCCTGGTCAAGCACGCGGACCGCAGCGCCACCACCGACGGCACTCCCGACCCGACCAGGGCACGCTCGGCGCGCACCGGGCACACCCTGAAGCAGATCGCCGAGACAGGCGGCGGCGCGCCATGACGGTCCTCCTCGACCGCCTGCCGGACCGAGAGCAGCACCTGCTCCGCCCGGCCCCGGCCTCACCCGGCACCCCCATGCTCGCCGTGCTCACCGACCGCCGGGACTTCGACGACGACTGGCTCTTCGAACGCAAACTGGACGGGCTCCCGCGCCCTCGCCGCCCACCACGGCCAGGACACCACCCGCCTTCCGCTGCGCACCCGCAAGGCCCTGCTGCGCGACGCCCTCGACTTCCGTGCGCCCCTGCGTTTCACGCCGCACCGCAACCACAACGGCTACGGCCTGCTGGAAGAGGCGTGCGCCCGCGGCTGGGAGGGGCTGATCGCCAAACGCCGCCGACGGCCTGTGACGACACCGCCACCCTGCTCTACCTGGCCGACCAGGCGTGCATCACCCCGCACCGGTTCCTCTCCCGCGCCGACGAGCCGGACCACCCCGACCGGCTGGTCTTCGACCTCGACCCTCCCGAGGAGGACTTCGCCCCGGTTCGCGAGGCCGCCCGCCTGCTCCACGAACTCCTCGACGAGCTCCGGCTGCCGTCCACCGTCATGACGACCGGCTCCCGCGGTCTGCACGTCCTCGTGTCCCTGGACCGGCGCGCCGCCTTCGACGACGTCCGCGCCTTCGCCCGCGACCTGGCCGATCTCCTGGTCGCCCGCCACCCCGACCGATTCACCGCCGAGACCAGGAAGCAGGCCCGCCGAGGCCGGCTCTACCTGGACGTCCAGCGCAACGCCTACGCGCAGACCGCCGTCACGCCCTACGCCGTACGGGCCCGGCCGGGCGCCCCTGTCGCCGCGCCGGTGGCCTGGGCCGAGGTGGACGACCCGGACCTCACCTCGCAGCGCTGGACCCTGGCCACCGTCGACAGGCTCCTCAAGGACGACCCCTGGCGGGACGCCCCGCGCCGGGGCCGCTCGCTCAACCCGGCCCGCCGCCGCCTCGCCGCCCTGCGGCCAGGCGTCGCGAGACCGCCATGAGGTCGAGCCCGGCGATGCCGGTGGACCCCGCGCATACGGCGGCGAAGAGGGCGTACGGGCCCTGGTTCGGCGCCGGACCCGGGTCGGCCGGGGCTGCGAACACCGGGGCTCCGCATACTGCGGCTCACCCGAGCCGCAGGCGTACCGCCAGCTGCGGGCCCTGCTCCTCCCGGTTCTCCTGGCGCCGAGCAGAGGCCGGCGATCGTGTGCACCATCGTCTCGACGTCCTCTGGCGTGCCGAGAAGGTCCGCGGTGATCCCACCGGCTGGTGGGAGGCGGTTCTCCGGCGTCGACGCGCTGTGAACGTCGAACGTCTGCGAGGAGCTCACCCCCGGGCCCGGTACGGGGATCGCCGAGGCGCCGTCGGGGCCCGGCTCGGCCACGGTCCAGATGCCCTCCGATGTCACCGTGGGCGGGTCCTCCCACACATTGCCGATCCGGGTTCGCCCACGGCCGGTGTGCGTCGGAAAGACGGCTTCGAGCGCGTCGAGGAGCGCGTCCGCGGCTTCCCGCGTGCCGTCCGAGAGACGCACGAGCACGTGGCCGGCGGAAAGGGGCAGGCCCATCCGTTCTCCTCCGCCGATCGTTTCCTATCGTTTCCTGTGGTTCGAAGACCAGGGACTCACGATGAGCCGGCCGTCGCATCTCCGGACCGGCCGTGGGCTCACCCCTGCCGGAGCTGGGAGAGCAGCTCCGGCAGGGAAGCCACGGAGTCGAGCTCGTGGTCCGGTTCGGCGCTCCCGCGTTTCGGAGCGCCCGGGGCCGCCTTGCCGGTGTGGACCAGCACGCCGGTGATCCCGTACCTCTGTGCCGCGAGCACGTCGGATTCGATGTCGTCACCGACCATCACGGCTTCGGCCGCGGCGACGCCCAGGCGCGCGAGGGCGCCGGCGAAGAACGCCTCGGCCGGTTTGCCGAGCACCTCGGCCCGCACGCCGGCCGCGTACTCCAATCCGGCGACGAAGGCGCCGCTGTCGAGCTGCAGCCCCTCCGACGTCCGCCAGTAGGCGTTCCGGTGCATCGCGACCAGTCGTGCCCCGCCCCGGAGCGCGGCGAAGGCCCGGTTGAGCGCCGGGTAGTCGAGCTCGGGCCCTGCTCCACCGATCAGGACGATCTCGGCGTCGTCCGGATCATCGACCAGTTCGATTCCGGCCAGGTCCTCTCGGATGTCTCCGCTGTTGAGCAGCAGGCACCGGGACCCCGCGAGGCGGTCGGCGGTCGCGGCGGGCGCGGTGAGTACGCACTCGACGCCGACCGGGAACCCCGCCTCGGCAAGGGTTCCGGCGATTGAACGCCTGGTGCGCGAGGTGGTGTTGGTCAGTAGCACGTACCGCACGTCGTCGGCGCGGAGCTCACGTACGGCCGCCACGGCGCCCGGGATCGGCTTCCAGTCCATCGTGAGCACGCCGTCGATGTCGAGCAGCACCGCTTCGCCCTGTCCCATGCCCTGACGATAGCTCCGACCGTTCCCTCTCCGCCGCCCAGCGGCACACGGGGCGGGTCACCGGCGATACCGGGCCCTGTCGAGCACCAGGAAGAACTCGTCGGTGTCGTCGAACTCTGATGCGCCGGGAGACGGGGCTCGCCCCGTCGGAGTAGCGGCGCCGGTTCGGCCCGGAGCAGGGCTAGTGACCCGGCGCGGCCAGGTACCGGGCTCTCAGCCCGTGTTCGTGCAGAGGTAGAGCTGCTGGGCGCCGGGCGCGTCATCGGCTCGTGCGTCGACGGCCGGTGCCTTTGCGACGGTTGTGCCGCCGTACTCGGTGGCCGTACCTCGGTGCAGGCGGTCCGCACCCGGGACTGGATCGGCGCCGTCGTCGGGTTGCCGAGGTCGAGGACCTGGGCGGCGATTACCGGACGGTGAGGTGTGAGGGGATGACGTTTCAGCATCCGGCGCGCAAGCGCGCAGACGGCCGTCGGGGCCGGTGGCCATCTCGGCGGGGCCTGCTGCCGGTCAGTCCCGACGCGCACTCACCCGCCGTGCTGGCCGCCTTCGGCCTGGTGTGGGTGCCGCCGTTCGTCCTGGCGGGCGCGCGGCTGATCGCCCGCTGGAGCGGAATCCGACGGTGACCGGCCGTGGTCCCGCAGCTCGCCGAGGACCGCCCAGGCGACCGACACCACCGGCACGGCCACCACCGCGCCCAGCACCCCGGCCAGGACGGCGCCGCCGATCACCGACAGGGCGATGACCACCGGGTGGATCCGTACGGACCAGCCGAGCACCAGTGGGTGCAGCAGATGGCCCTCGATCTGGCCGATGACCACGATCAGGGCGAGTACGAGCAGGGCGACCACCGGTCCGCGGGCGGCCAGGGCGACCAGGGCGGCGACGGCCAGCGCGATCGGGGAGCCGACCAGTGGGACGAGGGCGGCGACGAACTCCAGCACCATCAGCGGCAGGACCAGCGGCACCCGCAGGACGGCGAGCGCGATGCCCACCAGCGCGGCGTTGGCCGCCGCCACGATCAGCACCCCGCGCGTGTAACCGGCGAACGTACGCCAGGCGGCGCGCCCCGCCAGGTCGCACACCGGACGCGCCCGGGCCGGGAGTTGGCGCTGCGCCCAGCACCACATCCGGTCGCCGGAGTGCAGGAAGAACACCGAGCAGAAGATCGCGAGGGCCAACGCGGTGAGCAGTTCGACGGCCCGGCTCGCCTCATTGAACGCGGTGCTGAGCAGCGCCGAGCGATGGCTGCTGACGAACTCCCCGATCTTCGCCCGGAGGCCGGTGACGGTGCCGGCCCGCAGGTGGAAGGGCGCGCCGGTCAGCCAGTGGTCGATCCGGCCGAGGCCACCGCGCAGCTCGGCGCCCAGCCCGTTCCACTCGCCGGCGACGGTCGTCCCCACCAGTGTGAGGACCCCGCCGAGGACCACGACGGCGAGAACGAAGGCGAGCAGGACGGCGAGCGAGCGGGGCAGCGCCAGGGCCAGCAGGTCGACGAGCGGCCGCAGGACGGAGGTGATGACCAGCGCCAGGAACACCGCGATGACCGGCAGTTCGAGCCGGGCGAGCACGGTGACGGTCAGGTAGGCGGCCACGCCGAGCAGGAGCAGGCGCCACGTGTACCCGGCGGCCGTCCGCAGCCCGCGCGGCACCCGGTCCCCAGGTACCGCAGGCCGGGTCCGAGGCGAGGCCACCCGGGGGCGGCGGCTGCCGAGCGGCGGGGGACGCCGGTTCGGTCCGGTGCCGTTCACTCGCACGGGCCGCCTCCTCGGGCTCGGCCGGATTCCGTCCGGTGTCCTGCGGCTACCCGGGTGGGTGTGCGGGAAACGGATGCGCTCACAGCTGCGCCGTCACCGCGACCAGCAGCGCGGCCAGTCCCACGGCCAGCCAGGCCGCGTAGTCGCCGAGCAGCCCGGAGTGGAGGCGGCGCAGCGGCAGGACGGCCGCCCGGTACAGCCCGCCGGTGTCGCGTCGGGGGACGCGGCGGACGGCGGCGGTGGCGAAGCCGGCGGCCAGCAGCGCGGACAGCAGACCCAGTGCGACCCCGGAGGCGGTCCACCACGCGTCGGGAGCGGCGGCGACGGGTGCTCCCGGCTGTCCGAGGACATCGGCGAGGTAGCCCGCACGGTCGGCGAAGGCCGCCGCTCCCGCAGCGAGCGCCCGTCCGACCCCCGGCAGGACACCGACGGCCAGGCAGCCGGCCAGCAGCAGCCCCGGCACGGCGAGCATGGGCGTCGGCAGTCGGCGGTCAGCTGAACGGATCTCCGGCTCCTCGCCCTCGCCGGTGGTCGCGGCCACCTCCGGGTGTTCGGAGGGCGGCGCACCGACTCCGCCGAAGACGCGCAGGCCCGCGCGCAGCACCGCGCCGCCGGTGAGTGCGGACACGAGGACGAACACGGCTGGCAGCCAGCCGAGTTCGCGTCCGGCAGCCTCCTCGGTGACGGCCTTGCCGAGTCCGGTGCCGAACGGTGGCAGCCCGGCCAACGCGAGCGCGCCGAGGGCGAACAGCACTCCGGGCACCCGGAGTTCGCGGGCCCGGCCGTGCAGTCCGTGTTCGTCCACCGAGCCGTAGCGGTCAAGCAGGACGCCGGTGAGGCCGAACAGGGCGGCCTTGGCGCCTGCGTGGCCGGCCATGTACACCGCTGCTCCGGCCAGTCCGGCCGGGGTCAGCAGCGCCGCGCCGACCAGGAACAGACCGACGTGCCCGACCGTGGAGAAGGCCAGCATCCGCTTCAGGTGCCGCTGCTGCCAGCACATGACGGAGCCGACCAGCGCGGTCAGCACACCGGCGGCGAGCAGCGTGTCCCGGACGACGGCCTCCGGAAGCCCGCCGACGCCGCCGAACACCACCCGGTGGATCCTCGCGACGCCGTAGACGCCGAGTTCGACCATCACCCCGGACAGCAGCATGCACACCGGACTGGGCGCCACCGCGTGCGCGTCCGGCAGCCAGAAGTGGAACGGCGCCGTCGCGGCCTTCACCAGCGGACCGGCCAGCACCAGGACGAACGCTACGACAACCAGGGTGTCCCTGCCGTGCCCCGCCGCGGCCCGTTCGTCCAAGGCCGTCCCGATCTGGGCGAGACCGAGTTCCCCGGTGCGGGCGTAGAGCAGACCGATGCCGAGCAGCGAGAGGTACGCGGCGGCCGAGTTGACCAGGCCGAAGGCGAGGGCGCCGTGCAGCGGGCGCGGATCCTCGATCCGGTAGCCGGTCAGCGCGTAGGCGACGGCGCCCATCAGCTCGAAGAACACGAAGGCGTCGAAGAGGTCGCCGGTGAGCGCGAATCCGCACATCCCGGCCTCGAAGAGGAGCAGCAGGGCGGGGAACATCCCGCCGTGCTCGCCGGAGGGTTCGTCGAAGTACCGCCAGGCGTAGCAGATCACGGCGAGCACCAGGACGGCGACGAGGAGCGCCAGTCCGCTGCCGAGCCGGTCGGCGACCAGGACGATGCCGACGCTGTGGCCGCCGCGCGGGCTCCAGCCGCCGAGCCAGGACACCTCCCGCCCGTCCGGGCTCGTCCGGGCCCACAGCAAGGAGAGGCAGACCACGTCGGCGGCGGCCCAAGTGGTGGCGAGCACGTCGCGGCCCAGGCGCGGCAGCCATCGGCCGGCCACGGCCAGGACGGCGGCGCCCAGCAGTGGGATGGCGACGGCCAGCGGGAGGAGGTCGGAGACGTTCAGGCCTGTCACCCCCGCAGCCCGGTGAGTTCCTCAGGGTCCACCGTGCCGTGCCGCTTGCGCAGTTGGATCACCAGGGCCAGCAGCAGGGCGGTGACCGTCGCGCCGACCACGATGTCGGTGAGCGCGAGCGCCTGGACCACCGGGTCCACCACCGGAGCATCGGTGGGCAGGTCGGAGAAGACGGGGGCGGTGGCGCCCCGGCGGTAGCCGACCGCGAGCAGCAGCACGTAGGTCGAGGACTGCGCGACGGCCAGGCAGCCGACCGCCTGCACCAGGTTGCGGCTGGTGACGAGGCCGTACAGGCCGGCGAGCAGGATCCACCCGGCGACCAGATAGGGGAAACTCATGCGCCCACCTCGCTCCGCTCGGCGGTCGCTTCGCGAAACGCGCGCCTCTTCATGGTTCGCTCGCTCACAGGTCCCTCCTCGGGCTCCGGGGGACGACCTCCACCGCCTGGTCCAGGAAGTGCGCCAGTAGCACCACCACGCCCGAGCCGACCTCCACGCCCACGACGGCGTTCACCACGGCCACCAGCCCGCTGGAGGAGAGCTGATTGAAGGTCCCGAGCGGCAGGGTGTTGGCGAGGTAGCCGACACCGTTCGCCAGGCCGATCAGACCGAGCGCGGCGAAGGCCCCGGCGGCCAGGGCGTCCGCCACGTCCAGCACCGCGAGCGGGCGGATCCGCTTGAGCACCAGGTAGTCGGCGGCGACGTACGCCAGGTGGAGTGCGGTGGCCAGTACCACACCTCCCTGGAAGCCGCCGCCGGGGCTCAACTGGCCGTGCGCGACCAGGTATCCGCCGGTCAGCAGGGTGACCGGCAGCAGGGCGGCGCCGAACAGCCGGGTCGTGGGCAGGACGGGTTCGGCGGCGGCGCGGCGCTTGCGCTCGTCCCGGGCGAGACGCAGCAGTATGCCGGCGCCGAGCACCGAGCCGAACAGGATCGACTCCTCGCCGAGGGTGTCGAAGGCTCGCTGGTCGAAGTTGACCGAGGAGACGATGTTGGCCGTGCGCTGGGTCAGTCCGGCGGCCACCGCCCGCTCACCGTACGGGTGTCGGACACCGCCGAAGCCTGGCAGCTCGGTCGCGGCGGCGATCAGGGCGGCGGCGAGGACGGCGGCGGCGGTCAGGAAGAGCCGCAGCCGGGCGGTGCGGCTCACTCGGTGCGGTCCTGGCGGTCGTCGGGGTGTTCCTCGCGGCGCACCTTGCGGACGGTCAGCAGGATCAGCAGCGGGGTGATGGCGCTGCCGACGCCGAGCTGGGAGAGCGCGACGTCCGGGGCCTGGAGCACGGTGAACAGCACGGCGAGGCAGAGCCCGAGCAGGGCGAGGACGACGGCCTGCCGGACCGGGTCGCGGGTGAGCGCGGCGGCGGTCGCGGTGACGGCGGTGAGCAGCAGCGTGATCACGATCAGGGCGTTGTTCACCGCTTCGCCTCCTGCTCGGCGAGGACGGTCGTCCGGGCGAGGGCCATCGTCGTGACGGTGCCGCCGACCGTCAGCAGCAGGCCGATGACCAGCAACTTGGCGGCCGCCCGGCCCGGCCCGGTGTCCACCGCGAGGGCGAGGGCGACCAGCGGTGCACCCAGGGCGGCGGCGGGGGAGAGGGCGTGCAGCCGCAGGTACGGGCCCGGGAGCACGATGAGGGCGAGGGCGGAGAGCAGCAGGGCGGCGGTGCCCGCACACAGCAGGACCAGCGCGACGGTGTGCCGGCCCGTCACCGCTGCCTCCCGGCCAGGAGGCGGGTGAACACCAGCGTCCCGGCGGGGGCGAGTACGGCGAGGTCCAGCGCCAGGTCGGTGTACGAGGTGCGGCTGAACCCCTGGGCGAGCAGCAGCAGGACGACGGACGTCACCGTCGCGGCGAGGTTGAGCGCGGCCAGCCGCTGCTGCGGCGCGCCGCGCAGCCCGAGCAACAGGCAGGGGCCGATCCCGCCGGCGGCGAGGAGGGCGGCCGCCAGCAGCCAGGCGTTCATCGGGCGTCTCCGGTCAACGCCCGCTCCAGCACGGAGATTTCACCGCCGAGCGCGTGCACGGTCAGGCTGCCGGCCGCGCCCTTCTTGGCGTCCGCGACGTCCACGACGTACGCGCCGGGCGTCGCGGACAGGAGCGCCGCGGCCCAGGCCGGTCCGGTGCCGGGGGCGAGCCGGACGGTCCGGAACCCGTCCCGCCGGTGCTGCGGCGAGAACACGGCGAGCGTGAGCCGGCCGGTGTCGGCCAGCAGGGTCCACGGAAAAGCCCAGAGCGCCTGGGCCAGCCGCGTCGGTCCGCCCGGTGCTGCCCCCGAGGCATGCCGGACCGCGACGGCGCCGACGGCCGCGAGGAGCGCGATGCCGCCGCCGACCGCCATTTCCAGTGGCGTCACCGAGCTGATCAGCACGGTGTTCAGCAGCAGCAACACCCCCCACCAGAGCAGGAGTTCGACCGCCGTCCGCATCGCACCACCCTCAAGACAGGCCCTGGGGCACCCGCCGCCGTGGCGGGCGCCCCAGGTCTACCGCCCGGTCGGCGCACGCGTGCCGCGCGCAACGCCGCCGGACGCGCGATCGCCGTACCGGTCCACCCGTTCGCCGGACGGTGGAGCCGAAACCTCTGATGATCGGCCCGGCCGGTTCAGTCGGGCGGCTCGTGCGGCTCCGGTTCGTGGGCGGGCCCGGTCGCCTCCGGCTCCTGAGACGACTCCGTCACCTCCTGCGGCTCCAGCATGTGGGCTGTCTCCGTGGCGTCGTACTCCGGGCCGCCCTGCGGCCTCTTCCCCTCCTCCGGCACGGGTGGCGGTCGGCCCTCACCCGTCATCCGGGACGATTCCGGCGTTTCGACCGGTACCGGCGGGTCCTTCGGGACGGGCTTCCCCGGGTCGCTCATCGCAGTTACCTCCTGGGGCGGCCGGTCAGGGCCGGAAGCGCACCTTGACCGTGCCGTCCTGTTCGCTCGCGGGTTCAGTCCTTCCCGGCGTCCTTGACCTTCTCGGCGGCCTGCTTCAGGTCGCTCTTGATCTGCTTGCCACGGCCCTCGGCCTCGACGACCCGGTCGCCCATGGCCTTTCCGGCGGCCTCCTTGGCCTTGCCGTGGGCCTTCTGCGCCGCGTTGCGCAGCTTCTCCTCGGTACCCATGGCGGGCACTCCTCTCGTGACGGGGGCGATGTCCGCCCCACGCCGCGCCTGCCCAGGACCGGCGGTTCCACACCACGTCACGGGCACCGCCGCTCACCGCCCCCGGGCGAGCGCGCGGGCGGCGGCCCCGAGGAGCACCACCCCGCCGGTGGCGAGCAGGCCGTGGTGCTGGGAGGCCCACAGCTGGGCACTGTGCTCGCGGGCCTCGTCGTCGAAGCGGCCGTGGGCGCCGTGGTCCTCGACGGCGTCGCCCGGTGTCCAGAGGTTGGCCCGGTCCTGCGCGCTGCGCGGCCCGGCCTCCTGCTGGGCGTCGATCCCGGTCCGGGCGAGGTAGCGGTCGAGCAGGCCGGGGGCGATCGCATTGGCGAGCAGGGTGGCCGCTGTGCTGGCGCCCACCCAGTACTCCCGGCGCCCGGGGTGGTCGGCGGCGTAGCGGACGGCGCGGGCCGCCAGCTCGGGCTGGTGGACCGGTGGGACGGGCCGGGCGCGGCCGCGTAGCCGGTTGAGCACCCAGTCGAACTGCGGGGTGTTGACGGCGGGCAGTTGCACCATGGTCACACGCACGCCCGATCCGCTCGCCAGCAGTTCGCAGCGCAGCGCCTCGTGCCAGCCCTGGAGGGCGTGCTTGGCGCCGCTGTAGGCGGTCTGCAGCGGGATTCCCCGGTAGGCGATGGCCGAGCCGACCTGCACGATGGTGCCGTGGTCGCGCGGCAGCATCCGGCGCAGCGCGGCCCGGGTGGCGTTGACGTAGCCGAGGTAGGTGACCTCGGTGACCCGGCGGAACTCGTCCGCGCTGATCTCGGTGAAGGGCGCGAACACCGAGACGAAGGCGTCGTTGACCCAGATGTCGATCGGGCCGAACTCCGCCTCGGCCCGGGCGGCCGCCGCTTCACAGGCCCCCGGGTCGGCCACGTCCGCCAGAATGGTGCGCACCGGCGAGCCGGCGGCCTCAGCCTCGGCGGATGCGGCGCGCAGCCCGGCCGCGCCCCGGGCGACCAGCACCAGGCGGTCGCCCCTGGCGGCGAAGGCCCGTACACAGGCCCGGCCGACTCCCGCGGTGGCGCCGGTGATGACCACGGTGCGAGGCTTCGAACGCAGGTTGATCGTCATGGCGGGCGTCTTGCCGGGCGGGCGCCGCCGAAACGTCACGCAGGGGCCCGGACCGTCACGCGCGGGGGCGCGGATCGGGGTCGTCCGGTGGCCGCGTGCACTTGCCGTTGTTCCGGTGCAGGCGCCAGATGGGTAGCAGCAGCCAGCAGGACACGAACCAGAGCATGACGGCCGCGGTGATCCAGCCGGAGACCGCCGATCCGACGGCCACCCGCAGCAGGAGCAGCAGGGCCGAGCCTACGGTGAGCGCCAGCAGCACGAGGCCGGTGGCCACCAACCTGGCTGCCGCGTCGACCAGTTGGGGCTTGAGGCGGTGCCCGGCGAAGATCCGGTGGTAGGCGACCGGGGAGGTCAGCGCTCCGGTGGCGAGTGCTCCGAGGACGACCGTGGCCACGTACAGTCCCCGGTCGAAGCCGCCGAGTTCGGCGAAGCGCGGCATGAAGACCACGCTCAGCAGGAACCCGAAAAGGATCTGCGAGCCGGTCTGCGCGACCCGCACCTCCTGAAGCAGGTCGCCCCAGCGCCGGTCCGCCCGCTCCTCGGGCGACTCCCGTCGGCCGGTCCGGGGCACGGAACCGTCGCGCCCGGTGTCCGGCCTCGTCATGGTCATCGCCTCCGCCTTCCGCTCCGTCCGTGCGTGTAGCCGCACTGGGGGTGGGCAAACGCGCGGCATGGACGACCAGCAGGCGGAGTGCCGGGCCGGGATGATGGCCGGACGCCCCCTGCCGTCCCGATCGGAGCGTGCCATGCCGCGGCCAACCGAGGAACCCCATCCGGACGGGGGCGCAGCGGCCGGCGGTCTGGGTGTCGCCGTGGCGGACGAATGGGTGGTGCGGATCGTCACCGTGGCGGGCGAGCTGGACCACGACAGGGCGGACGGATTGCGCACCGCGCTCGGCCGGTTCGGGAAAGAAGGCACCGAGCGGATCATGGTAGGTCTCGCGGAGCTGCGGTTCTGAGACCCGACGGGACTGAACCTCCTCGGCACGCCCGCCTGGACGCCGAGACGGCCGGGATCCGGTCGGAACTCGCGGGTCTGCGACCGATCGTGGCCCGGCTGTTCGCGATCACCGGTGGTCGACAGCGTCCTGCGGAGCCACCCCGATCTCGGATCGGCGCTGAAGCCGTTGGGCCCGGCACCGGACTCCGGGGCGACGTTCCTCCAGCCGCCGGCTGTGGTCCTTCGTCCGAGTCGGAATTGAGGAGGCCGGTCATGCGCCGCTCCGGAGACGGCCCGCTGCCGGGCCCCGCCCGGACGTCGGGGGCCGGACAGACCAGACGGCTCGCGCTCAGCGGCAGCGAGCGCCCCGTGCAGCGCAGCCGTGAGTTCAGCCGGCAGGCCCTGGAACGCTGGCATTGGCTGCCCGCCGTGGACGACCATCAGCAGGCCGTCACCGAGGACGTCCTGCTGATGGTCTCGGAACTGGTCACCAACGCCTGCCTGCACGCCCCCGGAGGCCCCCGCGAGCTGCGGCTGAACTGGAACGGCACTCGACTGCGGGTGGAAGTCTCGGATTCCAGCCCCGTGCCGCCACAGCTGCGCCCGCACACCGACCCGGCCCGGCCGGGCGGGCACGGCCTGCATGTGGTGGACTGGCTCGCCCGCGCCTGGGGCTCGCTGCCAGAGGGGGACGGGAAGCTGGTCTGGCTGGAGGTTCCGTCCCCACTGGACAGTCCCGTCCGCCGGGACTGACGGCCGGCCGCGTCACTGCTGTCCGGGGTGCGGCTCCGGAGGCGGCGCCGGATCGGGATCCGGGTACGGCTCCGGAGACGGGAACGGAGGAATGGGCGGCGGTGCCGGTTTGGGTTCGCCCGGCCGCGGTGCGGGATTGGGGTGCGGGATCGGCCCGGTGTCCGGGTCGGGGGGTGTCGGAATCGTCATGGTGGCACCTTCCATCGGAGGTGCGGAGAGCACGCTCAGCGACCGAGCACATTCGCCGGATCGCACTTGTTCATCTTTGAACGGCCTTTGATATTGCGCTACTTGGCCTCGTTGTACAGCTGGTCGCGGGTCGGTCCCCGGGCGCCCTGGTGCGAGCGCTGTCCGCCGCGCCGACCAGACATCCTTCATCGACGTGCGGCTCGCGATCTTTGACTCGCCGTACCGGGCATGTTCTCCTCCACCGCCGCCGGGCGGCGATCTCCTTGGCCCGCTTCCCGCTCTCCCTGGTGGAGCGCGCTCTGCTTGATGTCGTACTGGCGCTCCCGCTCGGGGCTGGATCCCACTGCTGCTCGCTTCTCCCGCGGGCGTCGTTGCACGGGCGCGTGTACCCGGCGAAAGCTCATGAATCACCCGAAATATGATTCATGTATCGGATGACGGGTAAAACGCCCGATGGAGCGGTTGCTCTCGATCGGCCGCTTCGGCATCCATCGGGTGCCACCGGGACCGCCGCTCGAAGAAGCCGGGCACAGGTCCCAGGGGGAAGAAGCCGGCGGATGACGCCGGGCGTTCACCCGAGCCCAGGAGAAGCAAGTGTCCACCCCCCCGCTCGAAACCGCCGGCTGTGCCGAGCGCACGGTCGGCCCGCCCTTCGGCCTCCCGTCCGATCTCCCGCCGCGCCTCACCGAGGCCGAGCTGCGGACGATGAGCAAGGCCGAGGCGCGCGAACTCAGCGACACGCTGTTCGAGCGCCTGCACGGCCTCGCCCGCGAGACCCACGCCTACAGCTACGTCCGCAGCACGATCATCGAACTCAACATGCCGCTGGTCCGCTTCATCGCGGCCCGCTTCCGGCACCGCGCCGAGGACATGGACGACATCCTCCAGGTCGGTACGATCGGCCTGATCAAGGCCGTCGACGGCTACGACCCGGACCGCGGGGTCGAGTTCGTCACCTACGCCATCCCCACCATCACCGGTGAGATCAAGCGCTTCTTCCGCGACACCTCGTGGCCCGTCCGCGTCCCGCGCAGCATGCAGGAGCTCTACCTGACGGTGGCCCGCGGCTCCGACCGGTTGGAACAGGAACTCGCCCGTCTCCCAGACCCCGAGGAGATCGCCGAGGACCTCCACATCACCGTCGAGCAGGCCACCGAGGGACTGGTCGCCGGCCGCGTCTACCGGCCGGGCTCCCTGGACGCGCTGCGCGACCAGGACACCGATGGGACCGGCACCGCGATGCTCGACCGCCTCGGCGGCTGCGATCCCGGCATTGAGCTGGCCGACTTCCGCACCGCCGTCCGCCCGCTGCTGGCGGAACTGCCGGAGCGCGAGCAGACCGTGCTCAAGCTCCGCTTCTGGGACGGCTGGACGCAATCGGAGATCGCCGCGCGGATCGGTGTCTCCCAGATGCACGTCTCCCGCCTGCTCAGCGCCACTCTGGCCCGGCTGCGCATGCGACTGGAGGATCGCGAGGCCCGCGGCTGGAACGACGACGGTCCAGAGGGATCGGGCTGACACGCGTGCGCCGCCCCTCGGACTGCGGCTCTGCCAGACCGGACCGCAGTCCGAGGGCGCAGCGTGCAGCAGGACGCGGCAGGACGGCGCGCAACCGGTTCCACTGCGACAGGGGCGCCTCGGCGACTGCTGTGCGGACGAGAACCTGCGTGGGAACTCGTCGACGTCGGCGTCCCGTTTTCCGCCCCGCAGCGGCCGACCCCGCGCTCGACGATCTCGTGCGCTGGGTCGGCCGCTGCGCCCGCTGTACTGCTGTGCGGGGCAAGGTCGAGGCGGAGGGATTGGTCGACCGGGCCGCTACCAGTAGTGCCGTCGTCCGGCGATTCCGTGGCCCACCGCGCCGAGGAGCCAGAGGATCAGGCCGAGAACAACCAGAATGATGCCGATGGTCCACAGCACCGAGATGCCGGTGACGAATCCGATGATGAGGAGGATCACTCCAACGACGATCACGATGGCCTCCGAAGGTTCAGATCTGTTGTGCGAATGCCCGCAGATTCGGGTGGTGTGCTCAACTGCTCGGCAAGGACCCGGCGATCAGGAGCAGCACGACCACGACGGGCACGATGATTTGTGATGAGGGTCCCTGTCGATATCGGGTCCTCCTTGGTCCTTCCGTCTTACCGGCAACCGACGTATCGAAACGTCCTCGCGCCTGCGCGGGCCGCAGCGCGCGACCGGTAAGTCGTCCACGACCGCTCGGAGATGAACAAGAAGCAGCTCGTCAACTCTGGAGGATCTTGCACACCGTCGTGCCTGCGGGTTGGGTGTCGTGAGGACGAGGGGCTCGCCCAGGGCCGGTGTGGCGCGGCGGGCGGTGCGTGGAGGGCGTGGCTTCACGCGGTGCGCAGTGTTCGTGGCCGACGAGGCGGCCTGGCCCGCCCGTCAACCATTCGTCCCCGATCGATCTGTGTCGACGGTTACATGGGTTGCTTTTCGTGTTTACGGCTTCGTGAATCGGCGGTCATAAACTGGTGTCATGGACGATGGCTCCCCGACGGCGCGGCAGTGGACCTTCTTGACCAACCACGCCCGCGTGCTGGTCCAGATCGCGCGTGATCCCGGCATCAGGGTGCGTGACATCGCGGCGTGCTGCCTGCTGACCGAGCGGGCCGTCCAACGGATCATCGTCGACCTCGAAGAAGCCGGCTATCTGACCCACGAACGCACCGGGCGAAGCAATCACTACCACGTCCAGGCCTCCAAGCAACTGCGCCACCCGGCCGACGCCGGCCCGAGTCTCGCCGAACTCCTGTCCGTTCTCCTGCGCCGAGTCACCTGACCACGCGCCCTGATGTGGCGCGCTGCGCGTGCGAATCAGGGGCGGTGACTGTCCGGGGTGGTCCCGCAGCACGTCGTGGTCCGTGAGGCCCACGGCCGTTCACGGGCGTGAATGCCATACGGCGTCCGGTGCGCCGCGCGCCTACCCAGCCCGGCGGTCAAAACCGCTGAGATCGCTGCTGGCGCCGCCCGCGCTCGGAAGGTGGAGGGCTGAGGACGACAGCCTGGAAGGCGCCGACCTGAGCCGGACTGCGAGGTGTCCGAGCAGGGCGGTGAGCCGGTCGGCGGCTTGGGCCGGCTCTCGGTCGATTCGGTGCCCGCCTTCGGCGAGGACGGCGCCGACGGGGCTGAGGGTTGCTCCGCGTGGTCCGCGCCGGTCGTGTCCCCGGGCCCGTCCGGGTCGTGGAAGGAGACGTCGACGTGCTGTTCGGGGCGCCGTTCCTCCTGCCGGGCGACGGACGTCAGGACCTTCTCGTCGGCATCCGTGAGCGGTGGTTGCAGCAGGCTGCGCGGCCAGAGCCGACGGGCGAGCACGGCGTTGGTCTCGGCCGCGTACACGGTGACCTGCGCGGCCAGGTAGAGCCAGGCCAGCAGGCCGATCACGGTCGCGAAGAAACCGTAGACCTGGCTCGCGTGCCGCAGTTCGTGGGTTACCAGGAGCGAGCCGCAGGCCTGGAGGACGGTGAACAGCGGGCCGGCGACCGCGCATCCGGGCCACAGGGCCCGGGTGGCGACATCGCGCGGCGTGAGGGAACGCTGGACGCATCGTGGCCGACGCCTTGGCGGACCTGACGGTGCACAGCGACATCCCACGGCGTCCGGGTGCTGGAACGCACCGCGACCGTGGTCCGGGTGGACCGGCGGCTGGTCGGCGTGGCCGGTACGAAGGGCTTCGGCGGCGGCTTCGCCGGCGGCGGCGAGTTCGGCGAGCCCGAGATGAAGGCCTTCATCCGGCACCACCCGGCGGTGTGCGGACGGTCTGCGGAGCGCGCTGGAACGGCTGGCGGCCGAGGGCTGCGACATAAGGATCGCGCTGACACACTTCGCCCCGTCCCGGACACGCTGGCCAGGGAGCCGCCCGAGATCTACCCGTTCCCCGGCAGCTACCTCCTCGCCGAGGCGATCGACGAGGCCGGGGCCGATCTGGTCGTGCACGGCCACGCGCCCTTCGGTGCGGAGCACGGCCTCACCGCGTGCGGCGTGCGCGTGCGCAAAATGGCCCAGCCGGTCATCGGCCGCGCATTCGCGGCTTACCGGCTGCACGGACCGGACAAGCGGTCCGGCAGCGGAAGGCGTTAGGGGCGGACCGGTCCGGGTACGCGCGAGACGGCGGGGGCGACCGAACCGGAACGGAAAGGACTCCACCATGTTGCTGCTAGGACTCCTGCTGATGGCGGCATCCGGGGCCTTCGTCGGGCTGCTGATCGCGGACAACCTCGCCGGCGGGCCCGAGTACCAGGTGACGATCCTGGGCAACCACCTGGTGACGCTCAACACCCTGGGCGTCTTCCTGTCCGGTGTGGCACTCGCGCTGATCTTCTGCCTGGGCGTGGCCCTGATTTCGCTGGCCCGGCGGGCCCGGCTCGTGGGCACGCGACCGGCCTACCGCGAGGCCGGAACCGTGCCGCCGCCGGTGTCCGCACGACCCGCCGCGCCGGAGGCCAGGGAGACGTCGCCAAAGGAGGAACGAGCCGCCCAACAAGGCGACCGGACCGTCGGAGCACCGGTCCAGCCCCCGCGGAGCGGCCGGATCCGGCACCTGTTCGGACACTGACGGCGCCACGTGCGGGCCGTAGGACGATCATGAACACCCAGGAGGGGAGGGAGGCGCAAACACATGACCGGGGCCCAGAGCTCCTTCGTGCAGCCGCCCCCGCTCGGCCCCGGGCGTGTTGGCTGCCACTCTCGGCCGGGCCCGGAGCCGTCGTCGAGGCTCGCACGTTCGCAGCGGATTTCCTGGTCGAGGTGGCGGACCCGTTCGTGGTCGCCGACGCGGTCCTGCTGGTCTCCGAACTCGTCGGTAACGCCCTCCGCCACGCCGGCCAGCCCGCGGCGCTGCTTCTCCTCCAGCCCCGGCCTCCTGCGGATTGAGGTCAGCGGCTCCAGTCCGCGCGCCCTGCTGCCGAGGCCGCCGCGGGGCCCGGATGAACCGGGTGGCCTCGGCCTGTTCCTGCTGAGCCGGCTCGCCTTCCAGTGGGGCTGGCGCCGGCTGGGGCCGGGCAAGACGGTCTGGTGCGACGTACGGCTGCCCGCCAGCTGAGCGGCGCTTCCGGCAGGCGCGCCACGCACTCCAACCTCATGGAGTGGACGAACGCGTGCGGCAGGTTGCCCCGTTGCTGGCACTGCTCGATGTTGTACTCCTCTGACAACAGCCCCGCCAACCCGCACCGCCCCAGGACGGCCTCCCCGAACCTGGTCGCGAGCGCGGCCGGCGGCGGTCCGCCGCCAGCCGTCATCGCCCTGTCCCTCGGCCTGACCGCCGCTCTGCGCGAGGCCGCCAAGATGCTGGAGGCCGCCGACGACACAGCCGACAAAGGATGAGAGCCACTCGACCGAAGGGGGCTCGCGTCCTTCGTGTCGCCGAACATCCCGGACGCCACGAAGACGTCCGGGATTTCTGCTCTACGTGCGCACCACGCGAATTCAGCAAAAGAAACCGGAGGAATCAACTTGGGCGAGTACTTCCAGCCCTTGGACGAGGACGGCCAGCACTTCCAGACGCCCGTGTACCGGATGGACGACCGGTTGGTGATCCCGGCCGCCTCCGTCACCGCCATGCTGCGCGGCATCGCCGCGATGTGGCAGACCTGGCGACGCAACGGCGCGCCCCTGGACCTGGAGACCACCGCGACGCTCTGCACCGCCCTGGACACCTTCGTCGACCAGCTGGAGGCCGAGTGCATCGCGGCCGCCGGCATGCCCCCACAGGACACGCCGGACGGGCCGACCCCCTCGGACCGGTGACCCCCCGACGAGTCGAACGAGTCGAACGCTTAGGCTCCCACGGGAGCCGAAGCGGCCCGGCGACTGGCCGACGAACTGCTCGCCCATCACCTGCCCTGTCGGCGCCACCTGGGCCAGCGAAGCACTTGGTGTTGGCGGTCCCGGCCCCGCTGGAGCGGACAGCCCGGGCGTCCGTCTGTATCTGCGCCTCAGCCAGGTGCAGCCGGGGGAGGCGCGTGGCACGCTCCGGCTCCGGACCGGGTTCAGTCCGGGGGCTCCGGCGGCCCCGGGGGCGTGGGTGGCTCGGGCGCAGGGATGGCGGTGACGTCGGGGTCTGGCGGCACGGGAACGGTGCCCACGGTCTGGCCGCCTATCGGTCGAGTGCGTGTTCGAGTTCCTTCTTGTTCATCTTCGAGCGGCCGTGGATGTTGCGCTTCTTGGCTTCGTTGTAGAGCTGCTCCTTGGTGGGGCCCTGGGAGCCGCTGTGGGAGCGCTGCCCGCCGCGCTTGGAGGAGGAGATGTCCTTGACCGAGCTGCGGCTGGCGGTCTTCGACTCCCCGTGCCGGGCCCGTTCCTTGTTCACCGTGCGGGCGGCGATCTCCTTGGCACGCTTCTCGCTCTCACCGCGCTCCAGCGCGCTGTCCTTGATGTGCTCGTACTGCCGTTCCCGCTTCGGGCTCGATCCGCGAGGCATGGTCATCACTCCTGTCGCTGTGATCGTGGGGCGCGTGTGCCCCGCATCCGTGAAACGAACCAGGCCGAGGCCGCGGGCAAACCCGCCCTCACCCGTCCGGTTGCCCGCCGCATTCCGACCGCGAGGACGCCGAGTCCGTGGGCGGCCGGCTGCTGGAGACTGCGGGCACAGGCCCGATCGGCCGGCATCTGCACCATCGTGGTGCGCATCCGGCAGCCGGAGGCCAGCAGCTCGCAGCGCAGCGCCTCGTTGAAGCCCTGGATGGCGTTGCTTGGCGCCGCTGTAGGCGCTCTGCAACGGGATGCCGCGGTAGGCGATCGCGGAGCCCGCCTGCACGACCACGCCGCGGTTGCGCGGGAGCATGCGGCGCAGTGCTGCCTGGGTGACGTAGACGTAGCCGAGGTAGCTGACCTCGGTGGCGCGCCGGAACTCCTCGGGGGTGATCTCGGTGAACGGGGCGAAGACGGAGGTGAAGGCGTCATTGACCCACACGTCGATCGGCCCGACCTCGCCCTCGACCCGCTGGGCGGCGGCCTCCACCGCGTCCGGTCGGCGGCGTCCGCCTGGATGGCGATCACTTTGGCGGCGTCGGCCTGCTCCGTGTCGTGCTCCGTCGCGTCGAGGCCGGCGCGGCCGCGGGCGATCATCGTGAGGTTCTCCTCGCGGGCGGCGAACGCCACCGCGCAGGTGCGTCCGATGCCGCCGCTGGCCCCGGTGACCAACACGGTCCGGGCAGCGGGTTCGTTAAGTGTCATACGGTGCGGGTTTCCCCGGGGAGCGGTGGCAAACGGGGCCGATCGGGCCTGCAGCAGGCGCTGTTTCGTCGGCGAGATCCCTGGGACGTGCAGGCCGCGACCCAGGCCAAGGTTCCCTGTATCGCGGTGCTCTCCGGCGGCTTCGGCGAGCGGGCGCTGCGCGCAGCCGGTGCCCTCGAGGTTCACACGACGGTGGCCGAGCTTCTCGCCGGCCTGGACGGCAGTGCGCTCGCCGACCCGGCCCGCTACGCGTCCGGCCCCGGACAGTCGCAGCAGCGTGGACGACGAGCCCGGCGGCAGGCACGGCACCGTCGAGTTCTACGGCCTGCGGCAGGCCGAGACCGACCACCGCCAGGCCAAGCGGCGCTTCACCGAGGCGGCTCGCCGCGCCCGGCACGGATTCCGCATGTCGGCGCAGGCACCGGCATCGTCACCGACGTCCTGCTCGCCGTGGGTGCCGCGCCGGTTCGCGCCGTCGAGCGTCGGGCGCGATGTGCGTCGCTCTGCTGACACGCCTGGCCGGTCTGGGCGCCGATCGGGGCGCCCGGCTCACACCGCTGACCCAGGGCACGCATCCGCGACGTCGCCCGTCCAATCCGCCGTCGTCGGCTTCGCGCAGCGCCTGGGCGGCACCCGGTCAACGTGCACCACGTCGACGGCTTTCTCGCGGTTGCTGCTCCAGCACACCTTCACCCCGCCCGCCACCTTCTTGCCCTCCCCGCCGCCGTCAGGGAAGGCTCCCACCAGGTCCGCGTCCGGGGTCATGGTGACGAACCCGTCCCCGATCCGGCCGGCCAGCTCGGCCGCCTTCGGACCGAAGTCGGAGACGAGGATCGGCAGGGGCTCATCGGGTGCGGTGGAGGGGCGGGCGATGTCGACGGTGTAGTGCCGTCCGCGATCCCAGTCGATGCGCGACGGCTCCGCGCCGTCGGGCACCGACTGTTTGGTCTCGGCGGGGAAACCGGGCCAGGTCAGCGATGGGCACGCTCAGGAGCGCCATGCTGGCCCGTCCGCGCAGCGCGATGAACACCTCGCCGCCGTTATGTGGCTCGATGTGGAACATCGCCGTCCCTCACAGGCCCGCGCAGCTCGGCCGCCAGCATCTCGCAGGACACGACCACTCACACCCCGCCGCTGTGCCGTGCGCGGCAGGGCCGATCGGGTGAGGCCACTGTGGGCTCGGCAGGCGCCGTGCGCCAGGCCGGGATATCTCTGGGCTGGGCGGGATGGACCCGACCCGGCAGGACGAGAGGCGGATGTGCGATGGGGCACGGCCGGAACGTGATCGACGAGCTGATGACCGACCACCGCGAGGTCGAGGAGATGTTCGCCCGTATCCAGGCGATGACCGCAGGCGGCCAGCAGCTGCGTGACATGGTGGACGAGGTCACCATCGAGCTGGTGCGGCACTCGGTCGCCGAGGAGCAGTACCTGTACCCGGCGGTGCGCGAGCACATCCAGGGCGGTGACCGGCTTGCTGACAAGGAGATCGCCGACCACGGCCGGGTCGAGAAGATCCTCAAGCAGCTGGAGAAGACGGACATCGACGACGCGCAGATGAGCCCGCTTCTGCAGCGGCTCATGGACGAGGTCGCCGCCCACGTCCAGGACGAGGAGAACAAGCTCTTCCCCATGCTGCGCCAGGCCTGCACCCCGCAGCAGCTGGACGACCTCGGCGACAAGATCCGTCGCGCCAAGTCCATGGCCCCCACCCGCCCGCACCCCTCCGCGCCCAGCACTCCGACGGCCAGCAAGCTCCTCGCCCCGGGCGTCGGCCTGGTCGACCGGGCTCGCGACTTCGTCACCGGCCGCGGCAAGTCCTGAACCTCCTCGCCGAGCAGTATCAGGCATGACCGCGGTCCTGCCTGATACTGCTCGGCCACAGACCGCGCGGACCGATCGGAGGTCCGCCCGGACCAGGCGTGACGCCGGTCATGTCGACCCCTGCCAGGCCCGGCCTACACTGGTCGCCTACGAAGCGGTGGCAGTGTCGCCCCCGCGCACCAGCTCGCGCACCCGATCACCGGGCAGGCGAGCACGCTTCCGAGGGACCGACTGCCGTGCCCGCCGATCTGACACCCGTCATAGCCGCCTGCACCCGCTGGCTCTTGGCCGCCTACCCGCCGCCCGCAGGCGCGGTCAACTACGCCCTGGCCGAGGCCCAGGCCCGCCAGGCCGCCACCCTCGCCGCCCACCTGCGCCACCCCACCGCCCTGGACGTGCAACTGCTCCACCTCCTCGGCCCGGGCGGCACCGGCCGGCTCGACTGGCTCACCGCGGCCGAATCCGGTGACACCGATGGCATGGCGTGGCGTACCTGGGTCGACGAGACCGTGGTCAGCTGGGCGGCGTGCCTCCTGGCCGACCCCTCCCTGAGCGGTCGCGCCCGCCAGGCGCTCGAGCGCACCGAGCACCGCGACGAGGCCGACGGCCTTCGCCGCCTGATCGTCCCCGGCCCCCGCGACAGCGAAGCCGCCGCCCTGCTGCGCCATCCCGACCTCCTCGAAGGCATCGCCGACCTCCACCGGGACACACTCCTCGCGCTCCTGGACGCCGACAGCGCCGCGCTGCCCTGACACACCTGCCGTCCGTGATACGCCATCCACTGGCCGGGTCTGCCGCGCCCTGGTTCGCCGCCGGACCCAGGTACGGCTCCGGCTCGGCGGCTGCCTCAGAGCTCGCGGAAAATCCAGGCGGGTGCCGCTGGTCGGTGGCATCAGGTGGTGTCGGCGCCCCCCTCAGGTGTCGCCGGACAGCAGACGACAGGTGTGGGTCAGGGCGAGGAGCCGGGCGACGCGCGGCACGGCGGTGTCGGTACGGACCGCTAGGCCCGGCGCGCTGTGGCGGGTCCTCTGGCAGGCGTGGATCAGCGCGGCCAGGCCGGTGCAGTCACAGAACGCCACCTCGGACAGGTCGACCTCAACCCCGGCCGGGAAGCCACGGGCGGTGCGTACGAGCGTGTGGGTCAGTTCGGCGGCCACGCTCACGTCGATCTCCCCTGCCAGGTGGACCGTGGCGTGCCCGCCGGGCCGCGGCTCGCAGCGGACCGTGAGCTGGCCCGCGGCCAGCGACATGCCGCCCGCGGCCGCGGGCGTGCGGCGCTGTCGATTCGCTCGCTGATGTCGTCGCATCACAGGGCCCTCCCACCATTAGTTGAGGAAGGTCACCCCATCGTCGTCCCGCGACACCGGCCCGCGCAACACCCGACCACGACATGCCGTCGCCGACCGCCGCGGCGTTCGCCGCCCGTTCCCGGCCAGAGGCTCGGGAGCGGGCCCCCACGCCCTGAGGCGTCAGGCGCGGGCGGATCGCCCCAGCCGCACTCACCGAAGTGGCGGCACGGCGCCGCTCCTCCAGTTCCCGCCCAGCTGCACCGAGCCGTTCGTCTCGGGAGCGGCTGCGGCTGCGCCGCAGTCGTCGTGGTGTCATGCCACACAACATGCCGCCCTGATGGTCTGCCAGCGGGCGACACGGCCGGGCGGTAACGCGGCGCCTTGGTCACCGGGTGCGGGCCAGCGTGGTGGCTGCTTCCAATAGAAGGGCGTGGACGAAGGCCTGGGGCAGGTTGCCGCGCAGCTGGCGCTGGGCGACGTCGAACTCCTCGGCGTACAGGCCGGGCGGTCCGCAGGCGGCGCGGTTGCGTTCGAACCAGCGCACCGCCTCGGCTTGGTTGCCCTGCTGGTGGTGGGCGAGGGCGACCAGGAATCCGCACAGCAGGAACGCGCCTTCGGCGTCTTCCAGGGGGCGGCGGTCGTGGCGGAAGCGGTAGCAGTAGTGGTCCTGGGCGAGGTCGGTCAGGACGGCGTCCAGGGTGGCGCGGCTGCGCGGGTCGTCGGCGGGCAGGGCGCCGCGCACGGTGGGCAGCAGCAGCGACGCGTCCACCCCCGGATCGGTGGGTGAGCGCTGCCAGCGGCCGCTGGGGTGCAGGCAGTCGGCGGCGGTGTCGGCGATGAGGCGGTCGGCGAGCGCCTCCCAGCGGGCCGCGAGGCCCCGGCCCTGTGCGGGGTGGGCGATGGCGATGGCGCGCAGCCCGGCCGCGCAGGTCAGCCGGCTGTGCGCCCACCGGTCCGGATGGAGTTCCCAGATCCCGGCGTCCTCATCGCCATGGCGGGCGGTGATCGCGTCGGCGGCGATCTGGGCGGCGCGCCACCCGTCGACATCCAGCAGGTCGTGGCGGGCGGCCGCGGCGAGCAGCAGCAGGCTCTCGCCGAACACGTCGAGCTGGAACTGGCGGTTGACTCGGTTGCCGACCACGTCGAAGCCGCCCGGGTAACCGGGAAGGTCCAGCCTCCGCGGGTCGGGAACCGGGCCGCCCGCGACTGTGTAGGCGGGGGCGAGGTCGGGGCCGTGGTCGAGGAGGCGGGCGGTGACGAACCGCAGCGAGTCCACGAGCAACGGGCACAGGCCGTTCGCGGCGGCGGCCTGGCCGATGTAGGCCTGATCGCGGATCCACACGTACCGGTAGTCGTAGTTGCGGCCCTGCTCCGCCCGCTCCGGCAGGCTGGTGGTGGCCGCGGCGACCGTCCCGCCGCCAGGGCCGGTCAGGCCCGTGAGGACCGCGTAGGCGTGCCGGGCGTCGCGCTGCCCCAGCACGCCGTGCAGGCCGGGGACGCGCGCGGCCCACTCGGCCTCGGTGGACCGCCACAGCCCTCCGGCAGGCTCGGGGCTCGGCAGCGGCCGGTCGGAGACCTCCAGCACCAGGTCGCGAGACCTGCCGGCCTCCACACGCACACCGCTGCGCAACAGCGAGCCGCAGGCCCGGGCGTCAGGGCAACCCCGCAGGCGCACGTGCAGATCGCCGGCCCGCGCCGTCCAGTAGCCGGCCTCGTCGCGCCTGATCTTCCGCAGCGGGT
This sequence comes from Kitasatospora sp. NPDC058190, assembly GCF_042883685.1. Lineage (NCBI taxonomy): Bacteria > Bacillati > Actinomycetota > Actinomycetes > Kitasatosporales > Streptomycetaceae > Kitasatospora > Kitasatospora sp. NPDC058190. The sequence goes on along the minus strand of NZ_JBHVVI010000038.1, from coordinate 21,496 downwards.
GCGCGCCGAAGCCCGCGGCGAGGTTCAGCTGTACGTCGAGGTCGGCGTCGCCGTCGACGGCCATGAGCCTGCGCAGCACCACTGCCCGGTGCGCGTCCCCGGGGTAGGCGAGGGCCTCGCGGCACTCGACGATGCCGCCGGTGGTGGTCCACCGGCTGCGCCAGATCAGGCTGCCCGGTTCGTAGTAGCCGCCCCACACGTACGACTGGGTGGGGGTGACGGTGTACCAGCCGTCACCGCCGATCAGGGCGGCGAAGACGGCGTCGCTGTCCCAGCCGGGTACGCACATCCACGCGATGTCGCCCCGTGGTCCCACCAGGGCTCCGCGCTGGCCGTCGGCGAGCAGCGCGTAGTCGCGCAGGACATGGGGAGCGGGCGGGCCTGCGGTGGGGGCGGTCAACGGCTCATCTCCCTCGAAGGCGGCGGACGGTCGGTGGGAGGCATGGAATTGGTTTCGGGTGGGCACACGCCGGGTGGTCAAGGAGGTGACGGAGATGACCGGGATCAGGGTGGTCAAGCGTCCCGCCCCGCAGCGCCCGCGGCCTCCGCTCGACCTGCGGACCCCCTCGGGGCGTCCGTTGCCGTACTGAGCGAGCCCGTTCCAGGACACGCCGGTCCGCGTCAGCGCGGGGCACGGTATCGCTCGGCAACGTTGCCGCGCAGGCTCAGCCCGAGGCCGGGTCGGCCTTCCTGTCCCGGGCGCAGGATGCCTCCGTCGGGGCTGAGGGCGCCGTCGAACAGCAGGTGCTCGATGCGGACGTGGTCGTGGAACCATTCCAGGTGGCGCAGGTTCGGCACCGCGGTGGCGGCATGGGCGTGGACGTGCGGGGCGCAGTGCCCCGACAGCTGGAGATTGTGGGCCTGGGCGAGGGCGGCGGCGCGCAGCCACACGGTGATGCCGCCGCAGCGGGTGGCGTCGGCCTGCAGGCAGTCCACGACCGGGGCCAAGCGGGCGAAGTAGGGCAGGTCGTAGCCGTACTCGCCGGCCGCGACGTCGGTGCTGACCGCGTCGCGGACGAGGGCGAGACCGGCCAGGTCGTCGGATGAGACGGGCTCCTCGAACCAGCTCACCCCGCACCCGGCGAGCGAGCGTGCGAGGCGGACTGCCTGCTTACGGGTGTAGGCCCCGTTGGCGTCCACGTAGAGATCGGCGTCGTCGCCGATCAGCTGTCGGGCCTGCTCGGTACGCTCCAGGTCCCGCCGTTCCCGGGCGCCCCACCCCTCACCGATTTTGATCTTGAAGCGGGTGAGACCCTGCCCGGCCCAGCCCCGCAGCTGGTCGGCCAGCTGGCGGTGGTCGTAGGTGGTGAAACCGCCGCTGCCGTAGACGGGCACCTCGCGTCGGGCGGCGCCGAGCAGGTCGACCAGCGGCATGTCGAGGAGGCGGGCCTTGAGGTCCCACAGGGCGATGTCGACGGCGGAGATGGCGGCGGCGACCAGGCCGGGGCGGCCGGTGTTGCGCACGGCGCGGCTCATCGCTTCGTTGGCGGCCGGGATGTCGAAGACCGGACGGCCGACGACGAGATCGCGCAGCTGACCGGTGATCACCTGGGCGGTGGCGGGAGCGCCGTAGGTCCAGCCCAGGCCGGCGGTGTCCCCACTGCGGGCGTGGACCAGCACCATGGTGGTCGATTCCCAGGCGAGGGTGCCGTCGGCCTCCGGGGCGTCGGTGGGGAATTCGAGGACCTGCGCGCGCAGGTCCTCGACGGTCGCGGCGGCATCGGTGGTCATGACGCGTCGTCGGCTACGTGTTGGGCCGCCGTGCGGGCGAACTGCAGGAAGTCGGCCGCCGCCAGGGCGGCGAGTGTGGCGGTGACGAGTCTGGTGGCGCGCGGCGCGAAGATCGACCCGGCGGTGCAGGCAGTGGCGACCCACAGGCCGGTGCAGAACGGGCAGGTCACCAGCTCGCCGACCGCTTTGCGGGCGCCGGTGCCGCGCACGTCCTCCGCCAGTTCGGCCGGCCCGGTGGTGCCTTCGAAACGGGTGAACGGTGCGCGCAGCGGGCTGGTGACCGGATCCTTGGCGATCAGACGGGACAGCTGGTGCGTGGCCAGCGCGGTGAGCGTGACGTCCCACGGGGTCGGATCGGGCAGTGCACGGCCGGTGGCCCGGGCGGCAGCGGCGACGCCGGCGGTGGCGGTGGCGTAGACGCCCATGAGACCGGCGTAGGAGGCGAGGGGGCGGTCGTCATCGCCGCTGTAGGTGCGGGCCTCGCGATGCAGCCGCTGGTGCAGGGATCTCATCATGTCGCCCTCCGGGTGTGGCGGCGGTGGCGAGCCGCAAGCACTCCTCCCGCGGCCAGGCCGGCCAAGGCGCCGGCGACGCCTGCGCTCAGCAGGCGGGCTGCTGCAGGATGAGGCTGCGGGCGGGGAACCGTCTGTTCGGGGTGGTCGTCGGGCAGCTCTCCGTCCAGGGCCAGGGCGAGGGCTTCGGCCAGATGCAGGGCCTGGCGTCCGGTGTCGGCCTGGTCGATCTGGGTGCGGCAGCTGAAGCCGTCGGCCAGGACGAGGGCGTCGGAGGCGGTGTCGCGCACTGCGGGCAGGACGCCCTGTTCGGCGATGGCCTGGGAGAGGTCGTAGTGTCCTTGTTCGAAGCCGAAGTTCCCGGCCAGGCCGCAGCAGCCCTCGTCGAGCACGGTGGCGTCGACGCCGGCGCGGCGCATCAGTTCGCGGTCCGCATCGGTGCCGAGGACGGCGTGCTGGTGGCAGTGCGTCTGCACGGTCGCCGCCCTGCCGGCTTGCGGGGGATGCCAGCCGTCCGGGGCGTGGTGGACGAGGTGTTCGGCGAAGGTGCGCATCTGCGCGGCCAGGCGCTGAATGTCCTGGTCGCCGGCCAGCAGGTCGGGGGCGTCGTCGCGGAAGACCGCGGTGCACGAGGGTTCGAGGCCGACGATCGGCGTGCCGGCTTCCAGCCACGGTCGCAGGATCCGGGTGGTGCGTTTCAGGACGCGGCGGGCGGTGACGAGCTGGCCGGTGGAGATCCAGGTCAGGCCGCAGCACACCGGCCCGTCAGGGACGGCGACCTGGAAGCCGGCGTCCTCCAGTACCCGGACGGCCGCCTGGGCGATGTGCGGGTGGAAGTTGTTGGTGAAGGTGTCCGGCCACAGCAGTACCGCGCGTGGATCCCGTGGATCCGGCTGCGGCCTGCCCGAGCGGCGCCAGTCCTGCTGGAACGACCGGTCGGCGAACGGCGGTGCGGTGCGGCGCGGGTCGACGCCAGCGAGCATCTTCCCGATACGCCCCAGGCCGGGGGCCTGTAGGGCGGCATTCGCCAGGCCCGGCGCCGTGCGCGCCAGCCGTGCCCACAGGGGAAGCCAGCCCATCGCGTAGTGAGCGGCCGGGCGCAGCCGGCCCCCGTAGTGGTGGGCGAGGAATTCGGCCTTGTACGCGGCCATGTCGACGCCGACCGGACAGTCGGACTTGCAGCCCTTGCAGGCCAGGCACAGGTCGAGGGCGTCGCGGACCTCGGGGGAGCGCCACCCGGCGGTGACCGGGGAGTCGTCGTGGCCGCCGAGCATCTCGAACAGCAGCCTGGCCCGGCCGCGGGTGGAGTGTTCCTCCTCCCCGGTGGCGCGGTAGGAGGGACACATCACTCCGCCCCGGTGGGTGCGGCAGTTGCCGATGCCCACACAGCGCAGCACCGCCTGGGAGAAGTCGTGCCGGTCGTCGGCGAACGCGAAGTGCGTCTGCCGGGGTGCGGGGCGCCAGTCGGGGCCCAGGCGCAGATCGTCGTCGACGCGGTGGGGGTGGACGACCTTGCCGGGGTTCATCCGGTTGCCCGGGTCGAACAGCGCCTTGACCTCGCCCATCGCCTCGACCAGCTGGGGGGTGAACATGCGGGGCAGCAGTTCGCCGCGGGCCTGCCCGTCGCCGTGCTCGCCCGACAACGAGCCGCCGTAGGAGGCGACCAGGTCGGCCGCGTCGAACAGGAACGCCCTGAACGCCTCGATGCCCTTGCCCTCGCGCAGGGCGAACGGGATACGGGTGTGCACGCAGCCCTGCCCGAAGTGCCCGTACAGGGAAGCCTGCTGGTAGCCGTAGCGGTCGAAGAGCCGCTCCAGATCGCGCAGGTAGACGCCCAGCTTCTCCGGAGCCACCGCGGAGTCCTCCCAGCCCTCCCACGTCTCGGACCCGTCGGGCGGCCGTGCGGTCACCCCCAGGCCCGCCTCGCGGGCCTTGAGCATCTCGTGCTCGCGCGGGGGATCGTCGGACAGCGCCACCGACGCATCGTCCTCGTCCCGGCCGATCGCGCGCAGCAGCTCGTACGCCTGGGCGTCCGCCTGCTCCTTCGTGTCGCCGGTGAACTGCACCATCAGCCAGCTGTCGCCCGCGGGCAGGCGTTCCAGGGAGTCCAGGTAGGCGTGCTCCTCGCGCATCAGCTGCGCCATGCGCCCATCGATGGCCTCCAGCTGTGTGGGGCTGCTGTGGTCGAGCAGGGTGGGGACGGCGTCGGCGGCGGCGTAGATGTCGTCGAAGCCGAGGACGAGAAGCGCCTCGGCGGCGGGCACGTCGACCAGTTCCAGTTCGGCGTGCAGGAAGGTCACCAGGGTGCCTTCGCTGCCGACGAGGGCGCGGGCCACGTCGAAGCCGTTCTCGGGCAGCAGAGCGTCGAGGTTGTAGCCGGAGACGCGGCGCGGGATCTTGGGATAGCCGCGGCGGATCTCCGCCAGGTGACGGGCGGTGAGGTCGCGCAGTCCCTGGTACAGGCGTGCCTGTGGTCCGCCTGTGGCGACGATCCGTGCGTACTCCTCCCCGGTCGTGGGACCGGCCCAGAACCGGGCGCCCTCGTAGGTGAGGACCTCCAGGCGGCGGACGTTGTCGGCGGTCTTGCCGTAGGCCTGGGCGGAGGCGCCGCAGCTGTTGTTGCCGATCATCCCGCCCAACGCGCAGTGGCTGTGCGTGGAGGGCTTCGGCCCGAACGTGAGGCCGTGGGGGGCGAGCTGGCGGTTGAGCTCGTCGAGGACGATGCCCGGTTCGACCACGCAGGTCCGTGCCTGCGGGTCGACCGAGACCAGCCGGTTGCAGTACTTGGTCCAGTCGATGACCACCGCGGTGTTGGTGCACTGCCCGCCCAGGCTGGTGCCCCCGCCGCGCGAGAGCACCGGGGCGGCGAACCGGGAGCACACGGTGACCGCGACGGCTCCGGCCTCCACCGTGCGGGGCACGACCACACCGAGCGGGACCTGGCGATAGTTCGAGCCGTCGGTCGCGTACGCGCCGCGGCTGCCCGCGTCGAACCGGACCTCGCCGTCCACCTCCGCGCGCAGCGCGCGCTCCAGTACGGCGAGGTTCACCTCCAGACCGGCGAGGTCTCCCTTCCGACGGTCGGGCATCGCTCAGCTCCGCCCGCTGCCGGGCAGGAAATCCTGGATCTTGGCTTTCACACCCTGCTGGACCACGGAGGCCCGGTCGCTGTCGCCGTGCAGAACGGCGGAGGCGGCGGCCTTGATCTGGTCCCAGGTGGCGTGGGGCGGGATGGGCGGCACCGCAGGGTCGGTGCGGAAGTCGATGACGAACGGCCGGTCCGCGGCGAGCGCCTGACGCCACGCCGCTTCCACCTCGTCGGGCGTCTCGACCCGGACCCCGTCCAAGCCGAACATGCGGGCGACGTCGGCATAGCGCACGTCGGGCAGGCTCTGCGAGGGCTCGAACTGCGGTGCGCCCTGCATGGCGCGCATCTCCCAGGTGACCTGGTTCAGGTCGTGGTTGTTCAGCACCGCCACGACCATGCGTGGATCGGACCACTCCTGGTAGTACTTGGCGGCGGTGATCAGTTCGGCGAGGCCGTTCATCTGCATGGCGCCGTCGCCGACGATCGCGATCGCCGGCCGGTCGGGGTGGGCGAACTTCGCGCCGATCACGTACGGCACCCCAGGCCCCATGGTCGCGAGGGTGCCGGAGAGGGAGCCGCGCATGCCGTCGCGGAAGCGCAGGTGGCGGGCGTACCAGTTGGCGGCCGAGCCGGAGTCCGCGGCCACGATCGCGTTCTCGGGCAGCAGCGCGTCCAGCGCGTGGACGACGTACTCGGGGTTTACCGGGTCCGCGGTGACCTCGGCGCGGCGCTGCATGACCTCCCACCAGCGCGCCGCGTTGTCCTCCACCGTCTTGCGCCAGCTGCCGTCCGCCTTCGGCTCCAGGAGGGGGATCAGACGGCGCAGCGCCTCGGTGGCGTCGCCGACGAGGTTGACCTCGAACGGGTAGCGCAGGCCGACCATGGACGGGTCCAGGTCGATCTGCACCGCCCGCGCCTGGTCGAACTCGGGCAGGAACTGGGTGTAGGGGAAGCTGGAGCCCACCACGAGGAGGGTGTCGCAGTCGCGCATCATCTCGTAGGAGGCCCGGGTGCCGAGCAGGCCGATCGAGCCGGTCACGTACGGCAGGGTGTCGGGCAGCGCGTCCTTGCCGAGCAGGGCCTTCGCCACGCCGGCGCCGAGCAGGTCGGCGACCTGCTCGACCTCGGGGCGGGCGTGCCGGGCGCCCTGCCCGATCAGCATCGCCACCTTCTCGCCCGCATTGAGGATCTCCGCCGCCTTCGCCAGATCCTCGTCGGTGGGGACGGGGGCGTAGTGCGGGATGCCGAGGCTGGAGGGGACCTGCTTGAAGGCGTGCGCCGGCGGTTCGTAGTCGAGTTCCTGCACGTCGGCGGGGATGATCACCGCGGTGACCGTGCGGCGTGTCGCGGCGATGCGCATGGCCCGGTCGAGGACGTTGGGCAGCTGGGCGGGGACGGTGACCATCTCGCAGAACTCCGAGGCCACGTCCTTGTACAGGGCGAGCAGGTCGACTTCCTGCTGGTAGGAGCCACCCATGGCACTGCGGTCGGTCTGCCCGACGATCGCGACCACCGGGACGTGGTCGAGCTTGGCGTCGTACAGGCCGTTGAGGAGGTGGATCGCACCCGGACCGGAGGTCGCGGCGCAGACGCCCGTGCGGCCGGAGAACTTGGCGTACCCGACGGCCTGGAAGGCGGCCATCTCCTCGTGCCTCGCTTGGATGAACCGGGGCCGGTCCTCGGCGCGACCCCACGCGGCCAGCAGCCCGTTGATGCCGTCGCCAGGGTAGGCGAAGACGTACTCGACATCCCAGTCGCGCAGCCGCTCGAGCACGTAGTCGGAAACCTTCATCACCCAACTCCTCCACAGCGCGGTTCTGGCCCTGGGCACCGGGGCGGGGCCCGTGTGCGCGGGTAACCCGTCGGCGCCGGTGTGAAACCCGCCCGGCGAGAAGCGGGGTGGCAGAGCGTCAGGGTTGCCAGGGTCCTGGGCAGTATCACCGCAGCGGGCACTCGACCCAGAGAGACTTGCCGAACGGCCGCAGGTCGGTGCCCCACCCGGTGGAAAGGCGTGAGATTGCCGGGGCGAGCCGCGAGTTCGACACCGAGATCGTCGACCAGCTCCCGGACGAGCGGCTCGCCTGGTGCGCGGGCGGGCGATTCCGGCCACGATGTCGACGCGGAAGACGCCGGCGGCGTCCGCGAACACCAACTGGCCGTCTCGGGTGGTCTGGCCGGTGGCGTGGACGAAGACGACTTCCGGCGGGGCGTGACCGCCGGGGACGCCAGGCAGGGTGATCGCGTAGCGTGACGGGAGGTTCATGGCCGGCCCCGCTGATGCGGACGGTCGGTGTGGAGGGCCGCGTGGACGTTGTCACGGATGGTGAACAGTTCGTCGGTGCTGGTGATCTCCAGTAGTCGGCGGATCTGCGGTGAGAGGGCTGCCAGGACGAGTCGGGTGCCGGCCAGTGTGGTGTCCTGGAGGGTCTGGAGAAAGGTGTTCAGGCCGGAGGAGTCGCAGAAGGTGACACCGGCCAGATCGACGACCAGCTGGGGCGGGCGATCCCTGACGGCGCGCGCGAGGGCGTTCTCCAGCTTCGCTTGCTGGGCCTGGTCGATCTCGCCTTCCACGCGGCAGACGACGGCCTCGTCGGTCGCCAGTGTGGTGATCCGCAGGATGGGCCAGACGGCGTTGCCGGTGTTCGCGGGGGTCTGCTCGGACATGAGTGGGCTCCCTCCTGGTGAGGAAAGCTGTCCGCCTTCGAGCTTGCCCCGCCGCCCGCGTCGAAACCACCCCCTGCGCTGCCGAAGCCGACCGCTCAAACCAAGCCCGGCAACGTCTGGTGGACGGCCCAGTCCCGCCCAAGCGGTCCACCTTCCAGGTCGCACCTCGGCGTAACGGTACGTCACCTCGTGAGGGAGCATCCGGACGAGGCCGCAGTGGTTCATGCACGGCAGATTGGGGCCCGGCCACAGCCGGGACAGGGGATGACCGGCTGGCCGGTGGCCGGACACCGGTTGCGACTGAATCTCCGGCCGTGTACTACAGCCCCAGGCGGTGCCAGGATCCGGCGGCTCGCGTGGCGACCGCCGGACGACGGCCGGTCGACGCAGCCACTATGCGGCACCCGCACACACCATGGCCTGGGCGACGATCTCCAGGCAGGGGGCGCAGTAGTCTCAGGCCCCTTCGACGACCACCACGACTACGCCGCCGCCCTGCGCGAGAACGCGCTGCTCCTGCTCGTCGTCCCGCTCATCTGAGGAACAGCCGCAGCTGCCCGCCCCCCTGAAACGGGAAACGTCGACGGAACGGCAGAGCAGGCAGTCTCGATCCCGTTACCGAGTTTTGAGTCGCCGATTCCGGGCACCCGCTCTGGCCATCAGAGCCTCAGGGAGGACCCGATGTCCACAGGAACGCTTATTGCGATCATCGTTCCCATTGCGGTTGTTCTCATTCTGTTGGCCGTTGCAACGTGGTACCTCATCCGGCGCCGCCGGCTCCAGGAGCGCTTCGGACCCGAATACGACCGGACCGTCCAGCGCTCAAAGAGCAGGTTCGCCGCAGATCGGGAACTGCGTGCCCGCGAGCAGCGCCACGACCACCTTGATATCAAGCCGCTGCCGGAGACGATGCGGGACCGGTATGCCAAGGACTGGACACAGGTCCAGCGGCAGTTCGTGGACCGGCCAGGCGAGGCGGTGCAGCAGGCCGACCGGCTCGTGACCGTGCTCATGCATGAGCGCGGCTACCCGACGGAGGGCTACGAGCAGAAGGTCCGGGACCTGTCCGTGGAGCATGGACGCACTTTGGAGCACTTCCGGGCGGCCCACGCGGTAAACGAGCACGTCCGTGACCACGACGCGACCACCGAGGAGCTCCGCGGCGCGATGGTGCACTACCGCGAGCTCTTCGACGAATTGCTCGGTAACGGTCATCGCGGGTCGACCGGCGGTCGGAGGGGCGACCGGAGGTGAGACGGCGTCCGGAACGCGCGAAGCGGTAGTGGCCACCAATACGATGAAAGCGAATCAAGCAGATGAAGTACGAAGGCAGCACCAAGAATGACGAAGAGCGCCTGACCACCGAGGATCTGGCCCGTTCCCCCGAGACGGAGAAGGAACCCGTGGGCCAGGACCGGCAGGAGACGGAAACGGCGGAGGAGAGGCCGGTGTACCCGGGCGAGGCCACCGGTGGACTCGCCGAGGAGGAAGCCGGACGGGCGGAGAAGGGAGAGCCCGAGAGCCGGGAGAGCGCCGACGAGGGCGGAACCCCTAGGGAGCAGGAGACCGCAGAACAGCCGAGCGAGCCCCCCCGGGGCGCTGGTGAGGAGCCGCTGTTCGCCCCGGAGGACGAGCATGAGCTCAGGTCCCGCTGGCAGGAGATCCAGAGCAAGTTCGTCGACGATCCCCAGGAAGCGGTGCGCTCGGCGGATGTATTGGTCGCTGACCTGATGCAGCGCCTGGCTGCCTCCTTCTCGGGCCACAAACGAGGCTTGGAGCAGCAGTGGAACCGTGGGGGTGAGGTGCAGACCGAAGACCTGCGGCTGGCACTCCAGCAGTATCGGTCCTTCTTCAACCGGCTGCTCAGCAGCTGAGTCCGGTCGCCGGTGCAGTGGCGGGGTCGATCCAGCGGCTGCTCGTGCCACCGCGCGCAGGGGGCGGTGAGCCGGTCCCAGCCGATGACGAAGTCGGGAGATCCTCAAATTCCACTGGCGGCACCCCGCTGCTGCCCTGACCGACATCGGCCAGGGCAGCGGTTTGCGCCCGGTGGGTAGGCTGCCGTCCGGCTGGCGGTCACGGTGCCTGGGTGTCGGCTGGCGGCGGCTCGGGGGTCTCGTCGTCCTCGGCCTTGGCTCGGACGTCCTTCGGTGTGGGGGCGACGATGTGGCGTTCCTCTGCGGACCGCTCCCGTGTCTTCTCGTCGGACTGCGGGGTGTTTTCGTCAGGCTGCGGGGTGTCGTTCTTCTTTCGGGCGCTCATGGCCCCGTCCTCTCGTGAGGTCTGGCGGATTTCGGTGCGCACGCGGTGGCGCGCGTCTGTCCATCCGCAGGCAAGCAATTCGCCGTCACGCCCGCGGCGGCGGGCAGGAAGGCAGCGGAGGAGCTCCTCTCCGTGCAGGGCGGCGAGCACGGCGGTTGCGGCGCTGACGCCGGGGAGGCAGCGGGAGGGCGGCGGCGGCCGCCGCCAGGTTGGCCGGAGCCTCAACGGTCGGCGGCCCGTCATGCCCTCGCGCAGTGCCCGCGGCTCGTCGGGGTGCAGGCAGCCGAGGATCGACAGTGCCGTCGGCGGCAGGGCCTCCTCCAGGAAGCCTGTGGACGTGCTGCTCGGCCACCGACACCTCACGGTGGGCGTCCTGCGCGGTGCGCACGTTCCTCAGTCCCGGCAGCTCGTGCGCGCCCGCGCCCGCCGTGAGCAGCAGCGGCACCGCCGGATCGACCTCGCACAGCAGGATGGTGACCGCCGGGAGGCCGACCCCAGCCATCATCGTCAGATGGATCGCCGATTCGCGCAACGCGGTGTCCTGGACGCGGCGGTGCAGTACCCGGTCCGCCGCGGCCGGCACGATCAACGCGGGCAGCAGCCCGTACATGAGGTAGCGCGTGGAGGCATCCCGCACGTCCCGTCCTGGGCCGGTCGGCTGCCGCAGCGCGGCTGCCGTGGTCACCGGAGGATACTGCCCGTGCCCGGCGCAGTTGGCTGAGGCCCACACGACCGCTCCCCTTCGTCGGCTCCCCGGTTCGCGGATGCCACCCGGGTGTGGCTCATGCACCCCAGGACAACTGGGCGAATTGCATGACACCGATAGCCAGGAGGGGGCGGGGTTGCCTAGGGGCTCCGGGTGATTCCGGATCATGAGGATGGCGGCGAGGGCAGCGCGAAGTGACGAACGGTGGGAGACAACGACGACGAGGGGGCAAGAATCGGAGGAGAAGGCGGACCACAAGGGGGGCGAGATACTCCAGGAGGTGAGAGTCGCCCAGACCGACGCGCAGATCCTCTTCGGCTTCCTGATCAGCGTGCTGTTCACCCCTAGGTTCATCCAGATCAGTCCGGCAGACCGGACGCTCTACAACGTCACGGTGGTCCTCGGCGCTGTCGCCACCGGCACGCTGATCGCCGTAGCCGAGCTCCGGCCGGCCCATCCGGAAACGAAGCACCGCGCGGCTCGGTCGGCCACAACCACGGGCCGCGCTGTCGCCGCCAGGCCGAACCGCTTTCCCACTCCTCGTGGCCACCACGTCAGCCAGGACTGGACCACCAGGACGGTCCCGACCGCCGCGTACGAGATAGCGTTGGAAACCAGCGGCGGCGCGAAGACCAGCCAGGAGAAGAACCGCAAGCCGACCAGCGTGGCCACAGTGAAGGCCGCGCCCGGCAGCAGGCCGCGCCACGGTACCCGCCTGCCGAGCAGGAGGTGCGGAAGCCACCAGAACTGCAGCAGGCCTCCGATCAGGGTCGCGAGGATCCGCGGGACGGGCTGGGCGGCCGTGCGACGCCACGGCACGCCGCTCCAGGCAGCGATGACGAGATACGCGGTCACGCCGCCCACTGCCACCGCTCGCCGCCACATCTGGTGCCCCCACCGGCGTGAAGCCGCCAGATCCGCTCGTAGACGGTCTGGATCACGCCGGTGAGCGAGATCCCGAACGCGGCGACGGCGGCAAGGCTGAAGGCGGTGGTGGTGCTGAGGATCTGCCCGCGAGAGCTGAACAGCATGCTGACCGCCCGGCTGCCGCGCGGCGACAGTCCGAGGCCGTCGGCGATCCAGTCCGTGATGCCGCGGGCCGTGGGCCGGGGCCGCGGCGATCACCATGAGCAACCGCGCCAGGGTCAGGAATATCAGCGTGGCGAACGCCAGCGACCGGTGCAGCAACTCGATCTCCCGGCCGCGCCGCCAAGCCCTCCGGGAGACCTCCGTCAGCCGATGGCCACGCAGCAGAGGGCCGGATCCATGCCGACCGCGCAGCCTCCGCCCCGCGGTGCGTGGCCGGCATCGTCTCCAGGGGAATGATTTTCGGCCGTCTGCCCGTGATCCACCGCTCATCCCGGAGAGATCCGGCCGCGCCACCCGCCGCTCTCGAGGCCGCGTTCCTCGATGAACCCCTTGAAGCGCTTCAGGTCGCCCTTCACCCGCCGATCGAGCACACCGAGCGCGTCCGCACTCCGTTCCGCCATCCCCTCCGGCTCGAAGTCCATGGCCACCTTGACCCGCGTGTGATCCGCGTCCAGGCGCTGGAACGTCACCACGCCCATCTGCGTGACCTCACCGGACACGGTGCGCCACGCCACCCGCTCGTCGGGCAGCTGGTCGACGATCTCGGTGTCGAACTCGCGCTCCACACCGGCGATGCTCGTCTTCCAGTGGTTGTGGCGGTCGTCGATCTGACGGACCTCCTCCACGCCTTCCATGAACTGCGGAAACTCCTCGAACTGGGTCCACTGGTTGTACGCCGTGTGCAGCGGCACCTCGACGTCGATCGACTGCGTCACCATGCTCATGGGACACCTCCGGGAAACGGGGACCGCCACCTCGGCGGTCCGGTGGAAGCTGGCGCGGCCCGGCCCGGCCCGAGCACCCCTGCCGGGCGCTCGGATGACCCGGGCCGCGCTGCTCGGTGTCAATGCCTTGCGGCATCCTTGATCTTCTCCAGCGCATGCTTGGCGTCGGCCTTGGTCTGCTGGCCCTTTCCCTCGGCGGTCATCCGTCGGTCACCGACGGCCTTGCCAACGGTTTCCTTCGCCTTCCCCTTCAGCGCTTCGGTGGCGTTCTCCGCCTTGCGTTACGTGCCCATGAGCACCGCCTTCCTCGTCCTCGCGCAGCCGCACGGCTTGCGGGTCCCGGCGTGAACGTATCCGTGTCAACCAGTCGATCTCACAGCCGCTCGTCACCAGCGATACCAACGGCCGTCGGCCCCGTGCAGTGCAAAGCCCAGGATCCACAGCACCAGTACGGCGAGGGCGACCCACCACAGCACATGGACTGCGAATCCCGCACCCCCGAGCACGAGTGCCAGCAGCAGGACCAGAACGAGGAGCAACATGATCCACAACCTCCTTCATCACCCACCGCGCCTGCCCCGTTCAACGGGGTGTACACCCCCGAACTTCGCGCATGTTGACGGGGGCAGCCTGGCGCTGGCTCGGAGTGGTTCGGACGGACCTGGCGGGACGGGGCACGTACGCGATCCGAAATCTCCCCGATCGGTTCTGGCGGCCGCCGTTTGACGGATATGCAGGCCGGGTCGAAGGTGAACAGATACCAGTTGGGAAGCGATCCGGGCCGAGCGCTGGCCGACGCTGCGCGCCCTGACTGGAGAGGGACTGATCGACGATGTCGGACAAGACAGCCAAACAGATCGCCGAGTTCATCAAGCCGCTGCAGGTGAAGCCGGGGTCGGAGATCGATGTGGCCGAGGACTTCGATCCTCGCTACAGCGCTGGTATGAAGAAGCGCGATTGCGTCGAACTCGTGCGCACCGGCGTGGCGCTGCTGGCCGAGTACCAGAATCGGCTGGCCGCCGAGGCCAGGTACGGCGTCCTGCTCTGTCTGCAGGGGATCGACGCCGGAGGCAAGGACAGCACCATTCGTCACGTCATGAGCGGAGTGAATCCGCAGGGCGTCAGGGTGAGCAGCTTCAAGGTTCCCTCGGCCGAGGAGCTCGAGCATGACTACCTTTGGCGTTACGCCCAAAGGCTGCCGGCCCGCGGGGAGATCGGGGTCTTCAATCGCTCCCACTACGAGGAAGTCTTGGTGGTGCGGGTCCACCCCGAGTACCTGGACCGGCAGAAGCTCCCTGCCGAGGCGAAGAGCCCCGGGGTCTGGGAGCGCCGCTATCGGGAGATCAATGACTGGGAGCGCTACCTCACCGACAACGGCTTCAAGGTGGTGAAGATCTTCCTCAACCTCTCGAAGGAGGAGCAGCGGCTCCGGTTTCTGAAGCGAATCAAGCGGTCGGAGAAGAACTGGAAGTTCTCCGCCGCCGACGTCCGAGAACGGCAGTGGTGGGACGACTACCAGCAGGCGTTCTCCGCGATGCTGTCGGCGACGAGCACCGCGTGGGCTCCCTGGTACGTTGTCCCGGCCGACCGGAAGTGGTTCGCGCGTATGTGCGCGGTCGGAATCCTCATCCACGCCCTGATGGAAGTCGACCCGCACTACCCCGCGGTGGACGAGAAGACCCGGAAGGAACTGCGTACCACCAAACGCCTGCTGGAGACGGAGGCTGCCGAGGGCGTCGAGCCTCGATGACAGTCAGTAGGTGTCCCGTGGGATGCGGTGGCCTGGGTGATGGCAGTGTGGCGGTGCCGTTCTGAAACGGTCGGTCTCGCCGTGCACCCCGAGCTTGGCAACACCCACGAATGCGCGTCCTCCACCCAAGGCGGATCGTGGAGGGATGGACGAGATCCCTAAGCGCTGGGTGCTGACGTTTCCCGGGCCCCAAGGCGCGCACGATGAGCAGCCAGTCATCGCGGTGCACGTGCGAGCCGGTGAGACCGGTCCGCACGGCCACCCCCTCTACACGGACGACCGGGGGGTCCTGGCGGAGATCACAGCGGACGGCGTGGTATTCCTCCTGGACAGCGACGGCCTGCCCGAGCCAGGGACACCACCGCACGCACACCCGCTGCCCTGAGCTGGTGGCCGCGCCGGACTGAGCCTTCCCCCGGGACATGGACACCGGAGTTTCATGCGGCGAGGGTGATCCTACGGGACGCCGCTGTCCTGAATCGACAAGATCCAAGTGTCAGGGCGTCCACATCACGGGGCAAAGCTCAGCCGCCGGGATGCACCTGGGCCCCGACGCCCTGGCGGCCCTGGAGAAGGCCGCCGACGAGGCGGAGAAGGCCCGGTAAAAAGGGGGCAGCCCAGAGGAACAAACCAGGCAGACCGCCGGAGACGGCCCGGAACGGGAGGAACGGCGGCGCACCCGACGCCGACGGAAGCCACGGCTGAAGGCCGCCATGCTCGGACGCTCCAGGGGCGGCCGGACCAGCAAGGTCCACGTCGCTGGCGACCGAAAGTGCCGCCCACTGGCGCTCGTCCTGACCGAGGGGCAGACCGCCGACAGCCCGACGTTCATCCCCGTGCTGAAAAGGTCCGGGTCCGCGGGCCCCTCGGCCGCCTTCGCACACCCGCCCCGACGCGGTCGCCGCAGATAAGGCTTACTGAATTCGGCGCTTCGAGGTGACGGAGCCGGCAGATCGAGCGGGCGTCCGGCCGCTGTGACGGCCCGTTGGTACGGTAACGAACCTCACGTCCGTCGCGACGGGCTCCTGGACCCGGGCGCTGGCCCAGGAGCGGCGGTCTACCGGGATGCGGCGGGATACGCGGCGGTCGCGCGGATTTCGACGAGGAGTCCCGGGCTGGCGAGGCCGCTGACCCCGATGATCGTCCAGCTCGGGTAGGGCGCCTTGACGAGGCGCTGTTTGGCCGCGATGAAGCCGGGCAAGTGCCGGCGGATGTCGACGTGGTAGCTGGTGACGTCGACGAGGGCGGACGGGTCGAGGTTCTCCAGTCGAAGGATCTCTTCGATCTTCCGGATGGCGATCTCGGTCTGCTCTTCGATGGTGTCCGGGATGGTTCCGTCGGCGCGGCGACCGATCGTTCCGGCGATGAACAAGAGGCCGTGCGCGCGGACCGCGGCGGAATAGCCGAAGCTTGCGAAGGCGCTGGTGGTTTGCCCGAAGACTGTGTTGTCCTCGGGGATCGCGACGGTGTGGACGGTCATTGCGGTGCTTCCTTTTCTTTGGTGACGCGGTCGTGGAGTCCGTGGAGTCAGTTGCCCCAGCGGGACGAACGGCAGGCGTGCTCCAGCCGGGTCCGGCCGAAGGTCTCGCGTTCACGGAGGAATTCGCCGGGGATCGTGTACCGGGGTGCGTTCTTCGGGTCTTTCGCGGCCTGCGCGACGATCGCGTCGGTGAGTGAGCGGATCATGTCCAGCCGTGGATAGGCGGCGTGCACGGCGTCGGCCTGCTCGTCCGTGACGGCGTCGACGTGGTCGGCGCCGGTTGGGCCACCGAAGTCGAGTGCGACGCCCTCGCGGACGAGCACGCACAGCGTGCCACGGCGTTCTGCGATACCCGGGGAGGTGTGGAGGGCGATGGCCTGCCAGACCTGGTCGGCATCGATTGCGGGTACTCCGCGGTCGATGAGGAATGAGGCGGCCCGGTCGGCGCCTTCGACCTCGAACCGTTGGTTGTGCGGGCCGTCCGACGCCACGCCGAGGTCGTGCATCGCGCACGCGGCGAACAACAGGTCGTCCTGGTAGTCGTGGCCGACGACCAGGCCGAGGCGGTCGGCAACCAGCCGGGCGAACAGGTAGCTGCGGATGCTGTGGTTGAAGACGGACGGCGTTTCCACCGGTCGGATGAGGTTCATGACGGCGTCGGCAAGCGGTGTGCCGGGCAGCGTGATCAGGTCGGCGGTCGCCTCGTGGGTAGGTCCGGTCATGTCTTCAGCCTGGCCGGGACCGCCCTGACCTGGTGAGAGGCAAAATTTCCTCACTTCGCTAGAATCTTGCCATGGCAGTGCATCGAGTCGCAGTCCTGGCGCTGGACGGGGTCACCCCACTCGACCTGGCGATCCCGACACAGATCTTCACCACCCGGCCGGAAACCCCCTACGAGATGACCCTGTGCGCGCTGCAGCCGAAGGTGGCCACCAGCGCGGGTTTCGCCCTGGTCGCCGACGAGGGCCTGGAGCGGGTGAGCACCGCCGACACCGTGATCGTGCCGGGATTCGACCCGATCCTCCCGTTGCCGGACGCCGTGCTCGAGACACTGGCCGGAGCCCGCGACCTAGGCAAGCGTGTGGTGTCGATCTGCACGGGCGCCTTCGCGCTGGCCGCGGCGGGCGTCCTGGACGGGCTGCACGCCACGACCCACTGGAAGCACATCGACGAGTTCGAGCGGAGCTTCCCGGCCGTCTCGGTCGACCGCGACGTGCTCTACGTCGACGAGGGCGACGTGCTCACCTCGGCCGGGGTGTGCTGCGGCATCGACCTGTGCCTGCATATCGTGCGCCGCGACCTGGGCGCGGAAATGGCCAACCAGATCGCCCGCGGTCTGGTCGCCGCCCCGCACCGAGACGGTGGGCAGGCCCAATACGTGCCGGCTCCCGTCGCGGTGGCCGGCGAGGCGTCGCTGTCCGGTACCCGTGGATGGGCCCTGCAGCGGCTCGGCGAGCCGCTCACGCTGCGCGTGCTCGCCCGGCACGCGGGCCTCTCGCAGCGCACCTTCATGCGCCGCTTCACCGAGGAGACGGGCACGACCCCGTTGCAGTGGATGCTCAACGCCCGGCTGGGCAGGGCGCGGGAGCTGCTGGAATCCACGGACCGCTCGGTGGAACAGGTGGCGCGGGACTGCGGGCTGGGCACGGCGGCCAACCTGCGGCTGCACTTCCGGCGCGCACTGGACACCACCCCCACCGCCTACCGCCGCACCTTCACACGCTCGACGTCGCGCAGTCCGGCCTGTTCACCAGCGGTCACGCCCTCGGACTGAGAACGTCCACCACGACACTGAAGGGTTTCACAGGCGGGTCGCTGCTGCATCGCTGTCGCCAGAGCGACGACCTGCCCGCGGACGGGACGTGCGGGGGCGGCGTGCGTCGGAAGTCTCGCAAATTCCTTAGCCTCACCTCTGGTTCGCTGGCCGTGCCGATAGCGCTCCGCGAGCAGTGGCTGAAGGGGAACGGATGTCCAAGCGTGCACTGATCACCGGGGTGACCGGTCAGGACGGGTCGTACCTGGCCGAGCACCTGATCTCCCTGGGATACGAGGTCTGGGGCCTGACCAGGGGGCAGGCCAACCCGAGGAAGGACCGGGTCAGCAGGCTGATCCCGGACCTGCGGTTCGTCGACGGCGACCTGATGGACCAGAGCAGCCTGGTCTCCGCGGTCGACACCATCCAGCCGGACGAGGTGTACAACCTCGGGGCGATCTCCTTCGTGCCGATGTCCTGGCGCCAGCCGGAACTCGTCACCGAGGTCAACGGCACCGGCGTGCTGCGGGTGCTGGAGGCGATCCGGATGGTCAGCGGGATCAACAAGCCGGCCGGTTCCGCCGGCGGTCCCGGGCGGATCCGGTTCTACCAGGCCTCCAGCTCCGAGATGTTCGGCATGGTGGCGGAGACCCCGCAGAACGAGCGGACCACCTTCCACCCGCGCAGCCCGTACGGCGTGGTGAAGACCTACGGTCACTACATCACCCGCAACTACCGCGAGTCCTACGGGATGTACGGGGTCTCGGGGATCCTGTTCAACCACGAGTCGCCGCGCCGCGGGGCCGAGTTCGTGACCCGGAAGATCTCCCTCGCGGTCGCGCAGATCAAGCTCGGCCTGCAGGACCGGCTGCTGCTCGGCAACCTCGACGCCGTCCGCGACTGGGGCTTCGCCGGGGACTACGTCCGGGCGATGCACCTGATGCTCCAGCAGGACGAGCCGGGCGACTACGTCATCGGCACCGGGCGGATGCACTCGGTGCGGGACGCGGCCCGGATCGCCTTCGAGTGCGTCGGGCTCGACTGGGAGCGGTACGTCGAGGTCGACCCGGGGCTCGTGCGGCCCGCCGAGGTGGAGACGCTCTGCGCCGACGCCGGCAACGCGCGGGAGACGCTGGGCTGGGAGCCGAAGGTCGACTTCCCCGAGCTCATGCGGATGATGGTCGAGTCCGACCTGGAACAGGCGCGCGTGGCCCGCGACTACGACGAGGTGCTGGCCGGCGCCCGCTGGTGACACCGGCCGGGCACAACGGAAGGGCGGTGGGGACGCGAAATCCCCACCGCCCTACCGTTGTTCGACGGCCCGCCCGCTCGGCGGCCGGGAGAGCTCCAGGATCGCCAGCGCGATCCCGGCGCCCTGGTCGCCGAGCCGGGAGGCGTAGCGGCGCAGCATCGCGTTCTCCTGCGCGAGGCTGGTGGTCGGCAATCCGGCGGCGCGGCGGCTGAGTTGCTGGCCGCGGGCCAGCCGGATGCGGTGGACCAGTTGGGCGATCAGCTGTTCGTCGAGCTCGCTGAGCTCGCTGAGCTCGGCCGCGGCCGGGTCCGTGGTGCCCTCGGTGGAGGGCAGCGGCACTCTCGGTGCGTCGCCGTGCGGGAAGGGTTCGGGCATGGCGGTGATCCTCGTCGACGTCGGGGCGCTCGGCCCGGTCGGGCCGCACCCATGGCTCGCGCAACTGACGATCCAGCCGAACGGCCCGGCAAATCCCTAGAGTCCGAGGCCCGTTCGGACATGATCGACAGACCCTAGGGAAATTCGGCGCGGCCCCGATCGAGACTGGGCGCTGGAGTGCGGGAATGCGAGCGCCGCGCGTGCCGGGCACGCGGGCCGTCCTCAAGCGGATCCCTGCCGTTCGCCGGTCTTCCAGATGGGTTGCGTCGATGATGGACAAGGAACAGAAGCTCCGGGACTACCTCAAGCGGGCCAGCGCGGACCTCCAGCGCTCCCGGCAGCGGGTGGACGAGCTGGAGGCGGCCGCCCGGGAGCCGATCGCCATCGTGGGGATGAGCTGCCGCTTCCCCGGCGGGGTCACGGCTCCCGAGGACCTCTGGGCGATGCTCGTCGCCGGCGAGGACGGCATCACCGGCCTGCCCGCCGACCGCGGCTGGGAGCTCGACCCGGCGGACGGGCCGGTCGACGTCCGGGGCGGGTTCCTGCAGGGCGCCGCCGACTTCGACCCGGGTTTCTTCGGCATCTCGCCGCGCGAGGCGCTGTCCATGGACCCGCAGCAGCGCGTCCTGCTGGAGGCGTCCTGGGAGGCCATCGAGCGCGCGGGCATCGACCCGAGCAGCGTCCGCGGCACCCGCACCGGCGTCTTCGTCGGCGCGATGCCGCAGGACTACCGCACCGGGCCGGACGACGACGTCCACGGCTTCGTGCTGACCGGCAACGCGACCAGCGTGATCTCCGGCCGCCTCTCCTACGTCCTCGGCGCCGTCGGCCCGGCCGTCACGGTCGACACCGCGTGCTCGTCGTCGCTCGTCGCGCTCCACCTGGCCGCGCAGTCGCTGCGCGCGGGGGAGTGCGGCATGGCGCTCGCCGCGGGCGTCACCGTCATGTCGACCCCCACCACCTTCGTCGAGTTCGCCCGCCAGGGCGGCCTGGCCTCGGACGGCCGCTGCCGCTCCTTCGCCGACTCCGCGGACGGCACCGGGTGGGCCGAGGGCGTCGGCGTGCTCGTCCTGGAGCGGCTGTCGGTGGCCCGGCGCAACGGGCACCGGGTGCTGGCCGTCGTGCGCGGCACCGCCGTCAACCAGGACGGCGCCTCCAACGGGCTCACCGCGCCCAACGGGCCGTCCCAGCAGCGCGTCATCGAGCAGGCGTTGCGCAACGCGCGGCTCTCCGCCGACCAAGTGGACGCGGTCGAGGCGCACGGCACCGGTACCGTCCTCGGCGACCCGGTCGAGGCCCAGGCGCTGCTCGCCACCTACGGACGCGGGCGGGACCCGCAGCGCCCGCTGCTGCTCGGCTCGGTGAAGTCGAACCTGAGCCACACCCAGGCCGCGGCGGGCATGGCCGGGGTGATCAAGACGGTGCTGGCGCTGCGGCACGGGCTGCTGCCGCGCACCCTGCACGTGGACGAGCCGTCGACGCACGTCGACTGGGCGTCCGGCGCCGTCCGGCTGCTGACCGAGGCGACGCCGTGGCCGCAGGGCGCCGAGCCGCGCCGGGCGGGCGTCTCGTCCTTCGGCCTCAGCGGCACCAACGCGCACGCCATCATCGAGGAGGCCCCGGCGGCGGAGGAGACGCCCGCGTCCGGGGCCGTCGAGGCCGGGATGCTGCCCTGGCTGGTCTCCGGCCGCACCCCCGAGGCGCTGCGGGCCCAGGCCCAGCGGCTGGTCGCGTTCCTGGCGACGGACGCCGAGGGCTCCGACGCCGACCTCGCCCACGCGCTCGCCACCACCCGCGCCGCCCTGGAACACCGCGCCGTCGTCACAGCGGCCGGCCGCGCCGAGGCCGTCGCGGCGCTCACCGCGCTCGCGGACGGCGAGGGCGACGGCCGGGGGGTGCTCGGCACCACCCAGGGGCGCGGCAAGCTCGCCTTCCTGTTCGCCGGCCAGGGCTCGCAGCGCCTCGGCATGGGCCGCGAACTGGCCGCCCGCTTCCCGGTGTTCGCCGCCGCGCTGGACGAGGTGCTCACCCGACTCGACGTCCAGCTCGAAGGCCGGCCGGGCGCGCCGCTGCGCGACGTGATCTGGGGTGCCGACGAGGACGCCCTGAACC